>CAMDKY010000022.1 GCA_945901245.1 Polynucleobacter meluiroseus
GCCGCCGGGTGAGTTGATGTAGAGCGAGATTTCTTTATCGGGATTTTCGCTTTCCAAAAAGAGCAGCTGCGCTATCACCAAATTGGCCGTTTGATCATTCACTTCACCCACCAGAAAGACAACGCGCTCTTTCAGGAGGCGGGAGTAAATATCGTAAGCACGCTCACCGCGACCAGAGGTTTCAATCACCATCGGCACCATGCCAAGGCCGCGGGTCTCTAAATCACCTGCGGATGCATTGCTGGCATTGTAAAAATGGGAATCAGTACGGTTCATGCGAATAGGCTTTCGTGATCGATCAATTAATTAAGTTTGCTCAGTTCTTCAAAGCTTACCGCTTTATCAGTAATCTTGCCCAAGCCGCTCACATATTGAATCACATTGGCCTCTAGCACGACCGATTCCACGTCTTTTAAGCGACGGGGGTCGCTGTAGAACCAGCGCACCACCTCTTTCGGATCTTCGTAGGTCGATGCTTGCTCTTCAATCTCGGACTTGATCTGATCGGTAGTGGCTACCAGATTTTGCTGTTTTACTAAATCACTGAGAATTAGGCCAAGGCGAACGCGTTTTTTCGCTTGCTCTGCAAACATTTCCGCTGGAATGGGGGCGTCTTTGGCGTTAGGGATACCGCGCTGCATTAAATCTTGGCGCGCCATTTCAACGAGGCGCTCTTGCTCGCTGGCAATCAATGATTTGGGTACGTCCAGGTCACATAGCTTCTCGAGCTGATCCATTACTTCATTTTTCAGTAAAGCAGTGGTGCGGCGCTTCACCTCGCGCTCTAAGTTCTCACGCACCTCACTGCGCATCTTGGCAACACCTTCGGTTACGCCAAGCGATAAAGCAAAGGCATCATTCACTTCAGGCATGTGGGGCCAATTGACCTGCTTCACTGTGATTGTGAACTCCGCTGTTTTACCTGCAACGTCTTTGCCGTGGTAATCGTCAGGGAACTTTAATGGGAAGGTCTTGCTTTCATCACATTTAAGGCCAAGAGCAGCCGCCTCAAACTCAGGCAACATCCGGCCCTCACCTAAGACAAACTGAAAACCATCGGCTTTACCGCCAGTAAATTCCACGCCATCAATAGTGCCAACAAAGTCGATGGTAATTTGATCGCCCGTCTGAGCTGCGAGATTATTGCCGCCATCACCATGATCGCCAGCGACACCGCGCGGATGGTAATGCACTTGTTGTTTGCGCAGAACATCTAAGGCACGATCGATTTCCGGCTCACCAATCGTGGTGCTATACCGATTCACTTCTGCTTTGCTGAGGTCTCCAATTTTGACTTCAGGCAAGACTTCAAAAAAGGCTTCAAACACAATCGGGTCTGCACCGATTTCGCTTTTAGGTTCTAGGCGCGGCTGACCGGCTAACAAAATGCCCTCTTTTTTGCTGAGCTCAAAGAAGAGTTCTGATGCTTTATCAAATTGCACCTCGAAATCCACTTGCATGCCATATTGCTGCTCAACCATTTTTTGGGGCACCTTGCCAGGACGAAACCCAGCAAGCTTCATATTTTTACCCACCTTCGCTAAGCGAGCGGCGCGGGCCTTTGCCAAATCAGCACGGGGGATTTCTAAGGTCATCTTGCGGTCTAGTTGACCTAAATTTTCTATCTGGAAAGCCATTCTCGTCTCTTATTTGAAGATCAGGTTACGTGAAGCCCAAGCCAAGGGTTGCCTTGTGGTGCGAGGAGGGGGACTCGAACCCCCACACCATTTCTGGCGTCAGGACCTAAACCTGGTGCGTCTACCAATTTCGCCATCCTCGCGAATACCGCAGACAATACCCTGCTTAAACTTCACTCTAAAAGATGAATTCTACAATGATCAAGGGTTTAGGCTCGTCTAAAGCCGTATTTGAAGGTGAGATGGATCTGACTTAGATCCGATAAACCAGTGCCACTGCATGTACAGCAATGCCCTCACCTCGTCCCAAATGCCCCAATAACTCATTGGTCTTTGCTTTTAGGTTGATTTGATTGACCGCAACTCCCAAGTCGGCTGCGATATGGACCCGCATCTCAGGCAAATAGCCTGCCAATTTGGGTTGTTGGCAAATGATCGTAGCATCGACGTTGCCAACCAGAAAGCCGGCCTGAGAAACGCACTCTAGGGCGCGCCTAAGCAAAATACGGCTATCCATGTTTTTAAACTGGGGATCGTTGTCTGGAAAAAGCTGCCCAATATCATTTAAGCCGGCAGCGCCGAGTAAGGCATCCGTCAATGCATGCAGCAGTGCATCGGCATCCGAATGCCCCAGCAAGCCTTTTCCGTAGGGAATGGCAACGCCGCCCAAAATAAGTGGACGACCGTCAACTAATGCGTGGACGTCGTAACCCTGACCAATTCGAAATGGTGGTACTGCTGGTGCTGCTGTTTTAGCGCTTGCTTCTAAGGCCATTCTTACTCTGCTTTCATCTAATGATTACACACCCTATTTACCTAAGACCAGCTCCATCAGCTCCCAGTCTGCTTGTTGCGTCACTTTAAAGTTGCGGGTTGAGCCCTTGATTAGTATAGGTTTTCCACCTAAGCGCTCAACCGCACTCGCCTCATCTGTGACGGCTACCTGATCCGCCACTGCACGCTCCAAAGCAGCATGTAGGTCTGCAAGACGAAACATTTGAGGGGTTTGCGCCTGCCATAAACCCGCGCGCGAAATCGTACTCTGAATCGTGAATGTATCCTCTGCGGCCTGTTTTAAGGTGTCTGCTACTGGCATGGCTAAAATGCCTCCGTGCATTGGGGTTCCTGAGTCTGAATCGAGCACCCCATGAATTAAATCTTGAATTGCACCGGATGTAATACCTGGCCGCGCTGCATCGTGCACCAAAATCCAATCTTCACCTGGAATATCGGCATCGAGCATGGCCTTCAGGGTATTGAGAACCGTTTCTTGACGCGTTGGGCCTCCAGTTGGCAAAAAGTAATTGGGCTTGGAATTAAGCGCCCCGCTAATGCTTTCTTGAAGCGCCGCAAAATCTCCCGAGTTGTGCATACTGGGGCTCACGCCAACCCAAATCGACTGAATCTCAGGCGTCGCGATGAAGGCCTCCAGTGCAAATGCCAGCATGGGCTTGCCCGACAGAATGCGCAGTTGCTTTGGAATCTCGCCCCCTAAACGGGACCCGGTGCCAGCGGTAGGCAGAACGGCATGGCAAGAATGAAGAAAATCGTGCATATCTGATTCTATAATGCCGCTAGATGTCTGACGTAACAAATCAAGCGCCCCCCATACCTGCTCCGCGGGCTGGGCAGCGCTTTACCTTTTCTGGCCTTGTTGGTTCAGCCGACGCCGCCCTAATTGCCCAGTCTGCACTTCGCCATCGAGCCGACTTTTCTGTGATGGTGGTCTTTTGCGCGCAAGCGCAAGAAGCGCAGCGCCTACTGGAAGAGATCCCTGCATTCGCGCCGCAATTAAAAACACGGCTGTTGCCTGACTGGGAGATTCTTCCCTACGATCATTTTTCGCCCCACCAGGATTTAGTATCCGAGCGCCTTGCCACCCTCTATGAAATGCTGGCGGGCACCTGTGACATTGTCTTAGTGCCAGTCACTACTGCTCTGCAGCGCCTTGGTCCACCCGAATTCTTATCTGGCCATACCTTCTTCTTTCGGCAAGGCGACCGCCTCAACGAAAGTGCCTTGCGCTTGCAATTGCAGCAAGCGGGCTATGACCCAGTTAGCGCAGTCATGCGCCCCGGTGAGTACAGCGTGCGCGGCGGCCTAATTGATTTATTCCCGATGGGCTCTGCTCTACCGTATAGACTGGATTTATTTGGCGATGAAATTGAGCAGGTCCGCGCATTTGATCCCGATACGCAACGGAGTTTGTACCCCGTCAAGGAAATTCGCTTACTGCCAGGTCATGAATTTCCCTTTGATGATGCTGCGCGTACCGCTTTTCGCAATCGTTGGCGCGAAGTGTTTGAGGGTGATCCGACGCGCTGCTCCATTTATAAAGATGCTAACTTAGGTATACCCAGCGCCGGTATCGAGTCCTATTTACCCCTCTTTTTTGACAAGTCTTCGACCTTATTTGATTACTTCCCCCGCTCGGGCGATCCGGTATGGCTAGTGACGGTGGGCGATGCCGAAGAAACCATACGCAGTTTTTGGAAAGACACCGAGCAACGCTATGCATTCTTAAAACACGATTTAGAGCGCCCCATACTGCCGCCCAAAGAACTTTTCTTGGATGTCGATCAGTTTTTTAGTCTGGCTAAAGTAAATGCTCGCCTGGTTCTCAATCGCGATGGCATTGTCTCGCATACCGAATCCAGTTCACCGCCCCAGTTTTTGTCAGTACCCGATGTTGGCATTCACCGGCGTGATCCTGATCCGATTGGGCGATTACGACAGCAGGTTGCACAGGCCCAGCGGCGCATTGTGATTTGCTGCGATAGCGCAGGTCGCCGCGAATCCATTCGCGCGCTGCTGGATGAGAGCAACGCCGTAACGAGCGACGGGGGCGGTAGTTTATTTCCCCTTAATCCAGTACTGCTAGATGACTTGGCTGCCTTTATTAAAAGCGACAAATCGTTTGCACTGGTGGTCTCACCACTTTTAAATGGATTTGATTGGCCAAGCCAAGGCCTTCTTTTTATTACTGAGGCTGAACTTTTTACCCTCACTGCCCGTCAGCGCCGTAAAGAGACCAGCAAAGAAGCAAGCGATCCCGACATGCTCTTTAAGGATTTAGCCGAGCTCAAAATCGGCGATCCAATAGTGCACGTGGAGCATGGTATTGGTCGTTACCAAGGCCTTGTCTTATTAAATTTAGCACCTCCAAAAGAAGCGCCCATTTTTGAAGAGTTTTTGCATCTCATTTATGCCAACCAAGCAACCTTGTATGTGCCGGTACATCAGTTGCAGCTAGTAACACGCTACGCTGGCGCAGATCCGGATTCAGCACCGCTACATCAACTGGGCTCGGGTCAGTGGGATAAGGCCAAGCGCAAAGCTGCTCAACAAATTCGGGATACTGCTGCTGAATTACTAAGCTTATATGCCGCCCGAGCCATTCGAAAAGGCCATGCATTTGAGTATTCAGCGCACGATTACGCCGCCTTTGCCGAAAGTTTTGGCTTTGAAGAAACGCCCGATCAAGCCAATGCCATTGCAGCGGTAATTGGCGATATGACCAGCGGCACACCAATGGATCGCCTCGTGTGTGGCGATGTGGGATTCGGTAAAACCGAAGTTGCCTTGCGCGCGAGCTTTATTGCGGTCATGGGTGGCAAACAAGTAGCCATACTGGCGCCAACTACCCTACTTGCCGAGCAACATGTGGCCACTTGGAAAGATCGCTTTGCGGATTGGCCTGTTCGCATCGTTGAGCTTTCTCGTTTTAGAAGCACAAAAGAAATTAATGCGGCGCTCGAGGCAATAGCAAAAGGCGATGCCGATATTGTGATTGGTACACATAAATTGCTTTCCAAAGAAACCCAATTTGCGCGCCTTGGTCTCGTGATCGTTGATGAGGAGCATCGCTTTGGCGTGCGCCAAAAAGATGCCCTTAAAGCATTGCGTGCAGAAGTCGACATTTTGACCCTAACTGCCACCCCAATTCCACGAACCCTTGGCATGGCAATGGAGGGATTACGGGAATTTTCCGTGATTGCAACTGCGCCGCAAAAGCGCTTGGCTATTAAAACCTTTGTGCGACGTGAAGGCGATGGCGTAATACGTGAGGCAGTACTGCGCGAGATTAAGCGCGGCGGGCAAGTCTACTTTTTACACAATGAAGTCGAAACGATTGAAAATCGTCGGCATGCTTTGCAAACCCTCATCCCTGAAGCGCGTATTAGTGTTGCGCATGGGCAAATGCATGAGCGTGAACTCGAATCGGTGATGCGAGAGTTTGTAACGCAGCGGAGTAATATCTTGCTCTGCACTACCATCATTGAGACCGGTATCGATGTACCGACAGCAAATACCATCATCATGCACCGTGCCGATCAATTTGGTTTAGCGCAGTTGCATCAGTTGCGTGGCCGGGTTGGTCGATCACACCATCAGGCCTATGCGTATTTATTGGTACCTGATCCTGAGGCCCTCAGTAAGCAAGCCAAAATGCGTTTAGACGCTATTCAAGCAATGGAAGAATTGGGTTCCGGTTTCTATTTGGCCATGCACGATTTAGAAATTCGGGGTGCAGGTGAAGTGCTTGGCGACAAACAATCAGGCGATATTCACGATATTGGATTTCAGCTGTATACCGAGATGCTCAATCGCGCCGTGAAATCCTTGCGCAGCGGAAAAGAGCCTGATTTATTAGCGCCACTGCAGGTTGCAACCGACGTTAATTTAGGCGTTCCAGCATTGTTACCGGAAGATTATTGCCCCGATGTGCATGAACGCCTCTCGCTTTACAAGCGTTTTGCAGGCACGCAGGATTTTTCTGAGCTCATGGGCTTGCGAGAGGAACTCGTTGATCGCTTTGGTGATTTACCCGATCCCGCAAAGTCCTTTTATGAAACCCACCGCTTACGCCTTGAAATGAGTGGTTTTGGTATCAAAAAGATTGATGCTGGCGCCAAAGCGATTCAGCTTACATTTATTCCCAATCCCCCAATTGACCCACTCAAAATCATTCAATTGGTGCAATCCAATAAACACGTATTACTTAATGGACAAGATCGCCTCAAAGTCCTTCCAATAAAACAGGGTGATTTTGATAAGCTTGAGCAGCGCTTGGATCAAATACGTCGACTTTTGAAGCATTTGAATGCGTCTGCGGCGCTAACCAGTGCGTAGATACATATGCCTTCAAAAAACGTCTTTTTATGAAACAAAATTCGCTTACTATGGTGTTATGAGTACCCCACTATGAGTCTTGGCCAAATTATTGTTGTGCTGTCAACAGCCCCGATCGATCGTGGGCTTTCTAATGTTTTAGGTAATGTCGCAACCAATTTAGGTCTGTCTCTTAAGCCTTTTGATAATCAGGGCTGTGTCCTAGTAGGCAATACGCACGCCCAGCGCTGGCAGGTCTCGCGCGAACTAGCCCCAACCGAACGTGAGGCCTTTCGTAAGCTGGCAGCGAGCTTATGCCTTGATCTTGCCTTCTTAGATGCGGGCTTTAAGCCTGCTCGCCTTCGGATTTTGGCGATGGATATGGATTCGACACTGATCAATATTGAATGCATCGATGAGATCGCTGATTTTGCTGGTAAGAAAGCGGAAGTGGCAGCGATTACCGAAGCCACCATGCGCGGTGAAATTAAAGACTTTAGTGAAAGCCTACGTCGCCGTGTTGCGCTATTAAAAGGAGTTTCTGAATCAGTACTCGAGGCGGTCTATAAAGAGCGACTTCTGCCGAATCCAGGTGCAGCGGAATTACTATCCGCAGCCAAAGCGGCTGGTTTACACACCCTCTTGGTTTCAGGGGGCTTCACCTTCTTTACCGAGCGCATGCAGCGTGAGCTCGGATTTACAGAAGCCCACGCCAACACTTTAGAAATTCAAGATGGAAAATTAACCGGCTTGGTGCTGGGTGATATTGTCGATGCTAGCGGCAAAGCGATGCATGTCAAAAATGCCTGTACGGCATTGGGATGCAAAAAAAGCGCAGCGATTACCATCGGTGATGGCGCCAATGATCTTTTGATGATGAAAGGCTCAGGCCTCAGCATTGCCTACCGCGCCAAGCCCATTGTTAAAGAAAAAGCCGACGCGGCGTTTGACCGAGTCGGCTTAGACGCCACACTGGCGTTGATTGCGCAGTAACTTTACTAAGTTATTTTGCGCAATTTACAGGCGCTCAAACACCACAGCAATACCTTGACCGCCGCCAATACACATGGTGACTAAAGCGTACTTGCCATTCACGCGCTGCAGCTCATGAATCGCTTTGGTTGCAATCGCAGCACCCGAGCAGCCGATCGGATGGCCAAGCGCAATCGCACCGCCATTCACATTTGTCTTGGCAGGATCTAATCCCAAGCCTTTCGTGACAGCCAGAGCTTGTGCAGCAAATGCCTCATTCGATTCAATCACATCGATCTGATCAAGTTTCAGTCCAGCACGGGTCAGTGCAATTTTAGATGCCGGTATAGGGCCCTCACCCATGATGTGGTTAGGTACGCCAGCAACGGCATACGACACCAAACGCGCAATCGGTTTTTGCCCGGCCTTAGCAGCCGCATCCGCAGCGGCCAACACAAAGAAGGCTGCGCCATCATTAATGCCAGATGCATTACCTGCAGTTACCGTGCCGCCCTCTTTTTTGAAAACCGCTTTCATCTTGCCTAAAGTTTCCATCGTGGTATCGGGCTTGCAATGCTCATCGGTATCAAATACCACATCGCCCTTACGGGACTTAATCGTAATCGGCACAATTTGGGATTTGAAGCGACCCTCTTTAATCGCAACACTGGCCCTGCGGTGCGACTCAACCGCAAAGGCATCTTGCTCTTCGCGCGTCAACTGCCATTTTTCAGCGAGGTTCTCTGCAGTCACGCCCATATGGCCAACACCGAATGGATCGGTTAACACAGCCACCATCAGGTCAATCATTTTGGTATCGCCCATGCGTGCGCCGCTGCGCATTGCGGGTGAGCCATACATGCCCCGGGACATCACCTCAACACCGCCACCAACGCCATAATCGCAATCATTGAGCATGATGGCCTGGGATGTGGTGACGATTGCTTGCAAACCCGAACTGCAGAGGCGATTTAAAGACATTGCGACCGACTCCATTGGTAGGCCCGCCTGAATCGAGGCAACGCGCGCAACATACGCATAGCGACTATCGGTTGGTATCGTATTACCCACCGTAACGTAATTGATTTCTTGGGGGTTCACGCCCGATCGCGCAACCGCTTCCTTCATGACAATACCGCCGAGCTCAGATGGCTCCATGCTGCTCAGGTTGCCATTAAAGGCGCCAATGGCAGAACGCACCGCACTTAATACGACGACTTCACGACTCATATCAATCCCCTTAAATTAACCAGTCGACCTGGTAAGCATACAAACTCAATGGCTATTTTTACCTGATTGCCTACATTTGAGCAATCAGGTCATGTCCTTGTGTATTTACTATGGTTGCCCGCACGAAATCGCCCACCCGATAACGCTTGGATGGCTTAGTTGCAGGCAAAATCCGCACGATTCCGTCGATTTCGGGGGCATCACCTGCAGTACGGCCAATGCCACCCGCTTCATCAACCCGGTCAATCAAGATCTGAACTCGCTTTCCTACCCGGCTTTTCAGTCGATTGACTGAAATTGCCTCGGCTTTAGCCATAAAACGGGCCTGGCGCTCGTCCCGTATCGATTGATCCAGAGCACCCTTTAGTGCGTTTGCTGTTGCGCCTGCCACTGGGGAGTATGCAAAACAACCGGCGCGATCAATTTGCGCCTGGTCTAAGAAGTCCATTAAATAGCTAAATTCTTCTTCGGTCTCCCCCGGAAATCCCGCAATGAAGGTACTGCGAATCACCAGATCAGGACAAATTGCACGCCAGGCCTGTATGCGATCCAAATTGCGCTCCCCGCTCGCGGGGCGCTTCATGCGCTTGAGTACGTCCGGGTGGGCATGTTGCAAGGGAATATCAAGGTAAGGCAGCAAGCCATACCCATACTCTTTGAATTCCGCCATCATGGGTAATACGTCATCAACGTGCGGATAGGGGTAGACGTAATGCAAACGCACCCACGCTTGATGCTCACGCGCAATTTGATTGAGGGCGCTGACTAAATCCAGCATCTTGGTTTTGACTGGCTTGCCATCCCAAAATCCCGTACGGTATTGCACATCAACACCATAGGCGCTGGTATCTTGGGAAACAACGAGCAGCTCCTTGACGCCAGACTCAAACAGGCGCTTTGCCTCTAGCAGGACTTCCCCAATCGGCCGAGAGACTAAATCGCCACGCATACTCGGAATGATGCAAAACGTACAGCGGTGGTTGCAGCCTTCGGATATCTTTAAATAGGCGTAATGTTTTGGCGTGAGCTTCACCCCAATTGGCGGTAACAAATCCGTAAATGGATCGTGCGGTTTAGGCAAGTGCAAATGAATCGCCTGCATCACTTCCGCCGTAGCATGCGGTCCAGTCACAGCTAGCACCTTGGGATGAATGCTTTTAATTAAATCGGAGCCGTCCTCGTTTTTACGGGCCCCTAGGCAGCCAGTGACAATAACTTTGCCGTTTTCTGACAAGGCTTCACCTATGGCTGCTAAAGACTCCTCAACCGCAGAGTCAATAAAGCCACAGGTATTAACGACTACGAGATCAGCCCCCGAATAGTCCTTGGCAGTCTCATACCCTTCCGCACTCAATTGCGTGAGGATGAGCTCTGAATCAACCAGCGCCTTAGGGCATCCTAAGGAAACAAAACCAACCTTGCCCACCACAACTAATCGTTTTCTTTTTTAGGCGTTGTAAATGGAAAGCCTTTAAATAAGCTCTGCGAACTTTGCATTTGCTCTTGCATCTTCATAAATAAATCTTTGCTTTGTTCCATGTAATTGCCCATTAAGCCCTGCATCATGGGATTCTGCATATTCATTACTTGTGCCCAGGCATCTGCACCGCCGGTCACGTTTTTTGACTGATCATTGAGCGTGCCATGGATATCAACAAAGGATTGCATGGTTTTTTCCAAGTAATTCCCCATCAGGCCTTGCATCGAGTTTCCATAGAAGCGAATAATTTGCGACAGCATTTGCGAAGAAAAGACAGGGGAACCACAGGCCTCTTCTTCCAAAATAATTTGCATCAAAATACTGCGCGTAAGGTCGTCTTCGGTTTTGGCGTCGACCACCTTAAATGCCTCGTTGGCCATTACTAGGCCTTTAATATCAACCAGGGTTACATAGGTACTGGTTTGCGTATCGTAAAGACGGCGATTAGGGTACTTCTTAATCAGCCGTTCTTCACCCACCCGTTTTGTTCTGGTCGCCATATTCAATTTCCTCCGCACTGCATCAGCGCAATAAACGACAGTTTAGCCCCAGAATTAACCGGTATGAATACCGCCGTTCAGAGAAAAATCGGCTCCAGTGGCAAATGCAGCATCATCCGATGCGATATAGGCACACATCGAGGCAATTTCGTCAGGGGTTCCAAGGCGCTTTACCGGAATGGCGGAGACGATCTTTTCTAGTACGTCAGGCTTAATTGCCTTGACCATATCGGTGGCGATGTAGCCCGGAGAGACGGTATTAATGGTGATGCCCTTGCCAGCCACTTCTTGCGCCAAGGCCATGGTAAAGCCATGCAAGCCTGCTTTAGCAGTTGAATAGTTGGTTTGGCCAAACTGCCCTTTTTGGCCATTGACGGAGGAAATATTGATGACGCGACCCCAGTTGTTATCGATCATGCCCTCGATGACCTGCTTGGTGACGTTAAATAGAGAATTTAAATTGGTATCGATGACTGCCTTCCAATCTTCTGGCGTCATTTTACGAAAGACACTATCCCGCGTAATGCCGGCATTGTTGACCAAAATGTCGACGCGGCCCACCTCGGCTTTTACTTTATTGAAGGCGGCTACAGTCGATTCCCAATCAGATACGTTGCCTTCTGAGGCTATAAAGTTATAACCCAGCTCTTTTTGCTCTCCTAGCCAGCGCTCACGCCGAGGGGAATTCGGGCCGCATCCGGCAATTACTAAGTGTCCTTTTTTAGAGAGTCGTTGGCAAATCGCGGTACCGATTCCACCCATACCACCTGTTACATAAGCAATTCGTTGTGACATCGTATTACCCTCTTTTCTGTGTATGTACTGCGTCTAAATGGTGTTGCATTGTTTGATTCTTTAATTTGCTTCGTCTACTTTTTCTTTCACGTAGGTGCCCGGCGCCGCCACACCCTTTTTGTACTTTGTATTACCAAATACCTTGCTCGCTGGAATTTGCTTACCGCCAAATGGGGCAAGCCACTCGGTGTAATCGGGCCACCAGCTACCACGTATATCTTTGGCTGCAGCCAACCAATCATCCGCATTCTCTGGTAAATCGGCATTAACCCAATAGTGCCGTTTATTTTTAGCGGGTGGATTAATCACGCCAGCGATATGACCGGATGCGCCAAGCACAAAGCGATTTTTGCCTTTGAGAATTTGAGTCGAGCGGTAGCCACTATGCCAAGGAACAATGTGATCATCGTGCGATGCATAAATGTAAGCGGGGCAATCAATCAGCGAAAGATCCACTTTCTCGCCGCACACTTTCAGTTTCCCGGGCTTGACTAAATCATTTTGCAAATAAGTATGGCGTAGATACCAGCAATACATGGCGCCAGGTAGATTGGTGGAATCGCCATTCCAATACAGCAAATCAAATGGCGGTGGTGAATTGCCTTTCAGGTAATTCTCGACCACGTAGTTCCATACCAAATCATTGGGGCGCAAAAAGGAAAAGGTATTTCCTAGGTCTAGGCCAGACATCAAACCAAATTGGCCTTGCTCGCCGCCAATGCTGTTCTCTCGAAGCTTAACTGTGCCCTCATCAATAAAGATATCCAGTATTCCAGTGTCACTAAAGTCAAGCAAGGTAGTTAGTAAGGTCAGGCTTGCAACGGGTTTTTGTTTGCGCGCTGCCAAGACGGCCAAGGCATTGCTCACAAGGGTTCCACCAACACAGAAGCCCAATAAATTAATTTGATCGAGGCCGCCGATGTCTTTGCTGACTTCAATGGCTTTAATGACGCCATCAATGTAATCATCCCAAGTCACCTTTGCCATCGATTTGTCGGGGTTTTTCCAGGACACTAAAAAGACCGTGTGGCCTTGACTCACCATATAGCGCACCACCGAGTTATCGGGCTGTAAGTCTAGGATGTAATACTTATTAATGCAGGGTGGCACCATTAAAAATGGGCGCTCAAATACGGATTCAGTCAGCGGTTTGTACTGAATCAGTTCAAACAAATGATTGCGGAAAACCACAGCACCTTCAGTGGTTGCTAAATTTTTACCGATCTCAAAAGCCGTTTCATCGGTTTGCGAGACCTTCCCTTTTTTGAGGTCGCCCAATAAATTTAATATGCCGTTCTGAATCGACTGGCCTTGTGAGCTAATAATGTGCTCCAGGACTTCTGGATTGGTCGCCATGAAATTCGATGGCGAAAGCGCGTCCACCATTTGCAGGGTACTGAATAGAATGCGCTGCTTACTTTTTGGATCGGTCTCTACTGCTTCAGCCAGCTCCATTAAATGCTTGGAGTTCAGCAAGTACATTCCGGCGATCGATTTGCTCCAGGGCGACTGCCATGCGTTGCCTGAAAAGCGCCGATCTTTAATTTCTAAGGCGCCTGGATTGCTCACGAAAGCAGCCAACTCAGTCATGTAGTGCTTTTGGATTTCAGACAAACGCTCGGGCGGAATTAATGCCATATGTTGCGGTGCCAAACTTGGCGACTTCCCAGACGGTATTCCAGTAAACATGCGGTTCTCTATTCTTATGGTGGCAAGCTGTACAAGATTGCTGCACATACACATTCTCGTTTGAATGTGGCTCAAGGGTTATAAGCACTAACCCTAGCCCCATGGCTAATTGCCTGCGATGCTGGCCGCCTTATTGGCGCCAAATAAAAGCCGCAAACCGTCCAGAGTGGCCATCGCGGCGATGGGAAAAGAAGTGGGTTTGATCGCGTACCGTACACCATTCGCCCCCGTAGATACGGCTTAGGCCCTTACTAGTCAAACGCTGCTGGGCTAATTGATAGAGGTTGGCCCAATATTTGCTCGGCCTGCCATCGACGGCCATAAAAGCTGCGGCAGAGCTAGGCAAGGAATGCGTTTGCTCATAGTCCATAAAGGCGCTGCGCACTTCCTCGCCCACCTCAAATGCCTTAGGACCAATAGCGGGGCCAAGCCAAGCAAAATATTGACTGACATCGCTTTCTTTGGCTTTTGCCTGCATGGCATCCACGGTATTTTCTAGTACCCCGCCCAATAAGCCACGCCAGCCTGCGTGGGCAGCGCCAATAACCCCGCCATCCGAACTCGTGATCAAGACCGGCAGGCAATCCGCTGCCATGACCGTGAGGATGGTATTGCTTTTGGTGGCTACAGCCGCATCGGCCTCAATCACCGCCTCTGGCAAAACCTGATCTGCATCCCAAACCCGGGTACCGTGGACCTGCTTGAGCCAAACGGGCTCGGCAGGCATTAAGGCTTTCACCCGCGCTCTATTTTCGCTAACAGCAAGGGGGTCATCGTTGACGTAGCGCCCCAGGTTGAGGCTATCAAAGGGCGCTTTACTAACGCCGCCGCTACGTGTGCTACAAAACGCCTTAATTTGATTTGCTACTGGCCAGGCCGGCATCAATATCGGCAGTCCGCCCATCATTTGGAATGAACTAGTGGCCTCACTCATGATGGATCTAGTGATTCCAATTTAGGCTCGCAAGGTAAATCATCGGCAGTCATACCAATAGTTGGCAACAGAGCCAGTAAATCATCTGGCGGTAAGCGATACCACTGGATCAATTGATTGCTATCTGGATGAATCAGACTTAAAGCGTAGGCATGCAAGGCTTGGCGCTGCAAGGGTAACTCTTTGGACACATTCGGCGCTTTCTTGCGATAAACCGGATCGCCCAAGAGGGGGAATCCCAACGACTCCAAATGCACCCGAATTTGATGGGTGCGTCCTGTTTCTAGGCGGCATTCTAAGAGCGATACGGGCACTTCTCCAAAGCGACCATTGGCCAATCGACGGTAAAGCGTAATTGCAGGTTTACCCTGAATCGAATGCACTGCCATTTTGAGGCGGTCACGTTGATCGCGGGCTACCATCGCCTGGATTTTTCCTTGGGCTGCTGGCGTTCCCCATACCCACGCCAAATAGCGACGCCCTACTGCGCGCTCTTGCAACTGGCGCACCAATGCTGTTTGCGCGATATCGGTTCGCGCCACCACCATCAGGCCAGAGGTATCTTTATCAAGCCGGTGCACAATACCTGCGCGCGGTAACTGAGCGAGTTCAGGGTAACGAAACAACAAACCATTGAGGAGCGTCCCAGACCAATTGCCTGCGGCGGGATGCACCACTAACCCCACGGGTTTGTTAATTACGATTAAGGCACTGTCTTCATGCACCACATCGAGGGGAATATCCTCTGCCTCAAAGGCAAATTGCTCGGGCATTTCTTGTGGGTAGACTTTAACGCTCTCACCACCCCGTAAAAGGTAACGGGCTCGCATTACTTTGCCATCGACCGTTACAGCCCCAGCCTCGACCCAGGTTTTGAGGCGATTTCGAGAGTAATCGGGTAAAACGCCTGCTAAAACCTTATCTAGGCGCTCGCCAGATGCCTCCCATGGAATTTCTAAGGCAATGAAATCCTCTTCATCGATATAATCAATTGGATTCGAATCTGGAGTTATCGGCAATGCCACGCGTGAAGTACCTATCTGAAGTTACAGCCGACAGTGTAAGGCCTACAAACGTAAGCCCGAATGGTTTGCCGCTCTCTTCTCGCATCAGCACCGTGCTGCTGGGTTTTGCCTTAATTGCTACCCTATTGATTAGCGGTTGCGCGAGCGATGGCAATAAAGACGAGACCGATGGCTGGTCTGAGACCAAGTTGTATAGCGAAGCTACCGAAAAACTCAAAGACAATGATTTTGCAAAATGCGGCACCTATTTTGAAAAGCTCGAAGCGCGTTTTCCATTCGGACCCTACTCCCAGCAGGCTCAAATCAATGCCGCCTACTGTTACTGGAAAGCCAGCGAACAGGCGCAAGCCTTGGTTGCGGTCGATCGCTTCATCAAGCTCCACCAAGGCAGTCCCAATCTGGATTACGCCTTCTATCTCAAAGGCTTGATTACCTTTAACGATGATTTGGGATTTTTAGGCAAGTTCACAGGCCAAGATTTAAGCGAGCGCGATCCCAAAGCAGCGCGCGAAGCATTTGAAGCGTTTAAGGTTGTTGTCGATCGCTTTCCAAACAGCAAATACGCACCCGACGCACTGGATCGCATGCGCTACATCGTCAACTCCTTAGCAGAGGCCGATGTCATCGTCGCGCGCTACTATTTTCAGCGCGGCGCCTACCTTGCAGCAGCAAATCGTGCTCAACTCGTACTTAAAGACTATGACCGTGCACCCGCAGTAGAAGAAGCGCTTTACATTCTGATTAAGTCATACGAGCGCTTGGGCATGACCGATTTAAGTACAGATGCCATTCGGGTCTTTAAACTGAATTTTCCAGATAGCCAAATGCTAGCCACAGGACAGCGTGCAAAAAAACAGCGCTCGTGGTGGCAGATCTGGAATAGATAACGTTCAGTTATTGCTTCAAGATTTGCGAATCAATTCCACGGGCACTCGGGGTGCTAGCGCGCAGATGAGCTCGTAACCAATCGTGCCGGCAGCGGCAGCAACGGTGTCTGCAGGAACCTTCTGCCCCCATAGCTCCACCTGACTTCCGATCTGCGCATCCGGCGCATTGCGTAAATCAATGGTGATCATATCCATCGAAACGCGACCCGCAATCGGACAGATCACACCGGTACCATTGGTCTGAACCCAAACCGGCGTGCCATCAGGCGCATGACGTGGATAGCCATCTGCATAACCACAGGCAATCACTCCAATTCGCATTGCTTGTGGCGCTGTGTAGCGTCCGCCATAGCCGACATGCTCGCCAGCGGCCAAATGCTGGATATCAATAATTTCACTGGTCAAAGACATGACAGGTTTGAGGTTTGCGTGTGCGATGTCTTCGTGCAGTCCAGTCGGAGATAGTCCGTACAACATGATCCCAGGACGAACCCAATCTCCTAGGGCTGTGCGGTGCCATAAAATCGCCGCCGAATTAGCCAGGCTAGTTTTTCCAGATAAGCCCTCCACTGCCTTACTAAAACAATCCATTTGTTCGCCCACCGTTGGTTTTTGATCGATTGCATCGGCGTTTGCAAAATGGGTCATGTGGTCCACTTGGTGCCCTAGGGCATGCAGGCGATGGTACATATCCCGATAAATCGTAGGGGCAAAACCCAGGCGATTCATTCCCGAGTTCAGCTTTAGAAAGATCCGAATGGCATGCCCTGAGTGGGCTGCAAATGCTTCCAGTAAAGTGACCTGCTCTTGGCAATGCACGACTAAATCGCAGTCGAGGGCCAAGGCTTCCGTCAGCTCGTTGGCACTAAAGAGTCCTTCCAGCAGCAAGATGCGCCCTTGCCAGCCCTGCGTTCGTAGCCAATCTGCATCACGCAGATCAAGCAGAGCAAAACCATCGGTATCAGCAAGGCCCTCTAAAACCGACTCTAAGCGATGGCCGTAACCCGCAGCCTTTACGACCGACCAAATCTGCGCCTCTGGAGCAAGCGTACGGACCCGGTTCAAATTATGTTTAAAGGCCTCAATGTGAATTGATGCCAAAATAGGCCGATTCATAGTTCAAAGCCCTTTCATGTTTTAATGCAGTAAATAACTCGATTGTACGAATGAACCGTAGTTTTTATACCATTATGGCGGCGCAGTTTTTTTCGTCGCTAGCCGATAACGCACTCCTCATTGCGGCTATTGCCCTCCTCATCCAGCTCAATGCTCCGGATTGGATGACCCCATTGCTCAAGCTGTTTTTTGTACTCTCTTATGTCCTGCTGGCGGCCTTTGTAGGCGCCTTTGCCGACTCGAGGCCTAAAGGCAACGTGATGTTCATTACCAACACCATCAAGTTTGTGGGTTGTGCTGTGATGCTGTTTGGTAGCCACCCCCTACTCTCCTATGCCATTGTTGGTCTAGGCGCAGCCGCATATTCCCCTGCTAAGTACGGCATTTTGACGGAGTTGCTCCCGCCAGAGCGTTTAGTTGCTGCGAATGGCTGGATTGAAGGCTTAACAGTCGGATCCATCATCTTAGGTACGGTTTTAGGCGGAGTGCTGATCAGTGTTGGCGTCTCATCGCGCTTGCTCAGTCTTGATCTTCCAGGTATTGATACCGGTATTGACTCGCCAGCTGAGGCGGCTATTTTGATCATTATGGTGATCTACATCATCGCCGCTTTAATCAACCTCAAAATTCCGGATACGGGTGCTCGCTACGTAGCCCAAAAGACCAATCCGATTGAGTTGGTTCAGGATTTTGCCCATTGCTTCAGAACCCTGTGGAACGATCGCCTCGGCCAGATATCGCTGGCCGTAACCACCCTATTTTGGGGGGCGGGTGCTACTTTGCAGTTTATTGTTCTTAAGTGGGCTGAGGTTGCGCTAAACATGAGCCTTTCGCAAGGCGCAATCTTGCAAGCCATCTCCGCCTTTGGAGTTGCCGGGGGTGCAATTTGGGCGGCAAGCCGTATTCCTTTAAAGCAATCATTGAAAGTCTTGCCGTACGGAGTAGTGATGGGTATTGGGGTGTGCTTCATGGCCATTTACCACATCGACATGATTCCGCCGATTGTGCTTATGGAATATGGCAACATGAAACTCACGCTCAATATGATTCCGCCCTATGCGCTACTGATTGCGGTCGGCTGGCTCGCAGGCTACTTTGTGGTGCCAATGAACGCCCTCTTACAGCATCGTGGTCACGTCTTGCTATCGGCAGGCCATTCCATTGCGGTGCAGAACTTTAATGAAAATCTTTCCGTTTTAAGCATGCTGTTGTTGTACGCCTTACTCATCTGGCTTGATGTGCCAATCGCCTATGTCATTACAGGCTTCGGCTTATCAGTCAGCATCATCATGGTATTGATTATGCGCAGGCATGCCCGCAACCAAGCGGAGTATGACTCTATGCATCTCATTGGCGAGAGCAAGCATTAGTAAGGCCAGCACCTTGATTGGTGACTAAAGGCTTTGCAGCACCGAGCGGGCGAGCAATAAATCTTCCCAAAGTAATGCCTTGTCTTGCGGCCTAGCCAAGACTTGCGCTAGCTCCATGGTAGCAATCAAGGGTATTTCGTTTTCGCCATGGATCAATGAATGAATGGATCCACGCAACTCTGTTAGTGGGGCATTTTCACCGCTTAGGCGCTGGGCAGTGGCTGCGCCAAATGCAATCGCGACTACTGGGGCTGTGCTTGCGCCAAGAACAGCGTCTACGTTTACCTTTTGATCATGCAGGCTCCACGCGCTACTCGGCAGACCCAAGACCCTAACTATGTTTTGAAATAATGTAAGTGCATCGCCTTGGGGCTTGGCGCCTATAAAGATCCAGCGCCCATTGACTTCAGGTAGGTATTCAGGCATCTTCGCAGGCGACTCTACTACGCCGCTGGGCTGAACCGGAGGTGAGACTAAGGTATCTTGTGCTGTGGCGTTAGAAGATCGATCAGTCCATTCCGTAATACCCATTTCTTTTAAAAAAGAAGAGCGTGAACTTAAGTTGCTGGATGAAATGGTGCTCATGATGCCTCTAGAGTAAACGATTTCGCCATCACGCTCGCATCTTCACGCCCGCCTGAGACCGCATCGACGGGGTAATAGGCCTTGCGTAGGCCGATAGTGGCAAAGCCCATCTGTTCATACAATTGAATCGCAGCAGTGTTAGAAGGGCGCACTTCCAAAATGATGCGGCTCATCTGTTGCTCTAGCGCAATACCTTCAATCACCTGCATGACGCGTGTGCCAATTCCCTGGCGACGCAATACGGGATCAATTGTGATGTTGAGTAAATGCAATTCGTCCACTGCGGGATATAAAATGCAGTAGCCCCAAAGTGAGGGCCATTGAGTCGATGGGAACGGCGTAGCGGCATGCAGAGCAGCACTGATTTCTGACCGAATACAGTAGGCCCAATGCCCCGCCGTCAGCGAATCCAAAAAATTACCCTGGGTCCATGGATGCTGATGCGAGATGGCCTCTAAGGACATCACCTCCGCCATATCGGAAGGCTGCATCGGCATAAACCGAAGTTTAGTTTGGTTATCGCTAATCATTACGTGCGCGTATTATTTTGCACTGCGTTCAGCGCTAGTCAGGGCGACTTTATTACGCACGTACAGCGGCTCTAATTGACCCACCTTCACTAACTGGCGATTAGCCAGCATCACGGCTGCACAGCGCAGGACGCCAGTTGCACTAACGCCCAGGGCCCCGTTTAATTGATCGGCCTGAAATTGGTGAAGAAAACATGTGGAGTACTCGATTATGGCGCTGCCAAAGGCACATTCGCTATTCAGGAATTGGGCATCTTCTGGCTTAGTTAGGTGAATATCACCCAGACGTATAGGCAATTCAGCTTGGAGTTTTGATGATGCTAATTGATCGGGATGATGAGCCTTCATAACACTGTAGTTCGCCCAATAGACTTCACCCATGCGGGCATCAATCGCAACGGAGAAGTGCTGCAGGCCTGTAGCCTTTGCTTCGATCAAGGGATGCGTAAGCGCCTTAGCAGCAATCGCATCCAGGCTCGCGACTGGCGCAACGGGCAAATTAGCAGCAAAGGCTAAGCCTTGAACTACTGCTACCCCTAAGCGAACACCAGTAAAGGCGCCTGGTCCAATGCCAACGGCAATCGCATCCAAATCACGTAAAGCAACGCCTTCGGTTTTCAGCAGGTCGGTAATCCACGGCAATAGGTGCTGGCTTGCGGATGAGCCAAGTAACTCATGGCGCTGTACGATACGTTCGTCGATCAATAGCGCGACGGAACACCAAGCAGATGAAGTGTCGACTGCCAGTATGCGTTTCAAGAAAACCCCTTAAGCAGACAGCGCTTGAATAATGTCTGGCGGCGCTTGAACCAGTTCAATTAGAACGCCCTCGCCGCCTAATGGAAATTCGTCATTACCCTTGGGGTGAATAAAAATAATGTCATGACCTGCCGCGCCCTTACGAATACCGCCAGGGGCAAAACGCAAACCCTTGCTACTGAGCCACGCATGCGCTAATACCAAATCATCTACCCATAACCCAACGTGATTTAGCGGGGTTTGGTGGACTGCGGGTTTTTTTGCAATATCCACGGGCTGCATTAAATCCACCTCAACTTCATGCGCCCCTGTGCCAATTGCACAAATATCTTCATTGACATTTTCACGCTCAGATACATAGGTATCCTTAAAGGCAAAGCCAAGTAAATCAACCCAAAGCGCACGCAAGCGATGCTTATCTTCACCGCCGATGGCGATTTGCTGAATCCCCAAAATGCGAAATGGTCTAGCGCTAGTCATACTTCTACCCTTTACTCAAAACGAATGATGATTTGATCCACTGCCAAGCTTTCGCCCTCATTAGCAAGGATTTCAGAAACGACACCATCCTGCAAAGCAGAGAGGGTATTTTCCATTTTCATGGCTTCAATCGAGGCGAGCTTTTGGCCCGCAATCACATTCCCTCCAACGCGTACCAATAACTTCGTTAAGAGGCCTGGCATAGGCGATAAGACCATCTTCGAGGTATCTGGTGGCAATTTAATGGGCATGCGCGCTTGTAATTCGGCACCAAGGGGACTTAGAACCATGCATTCATATTGCGCTCCATTGAGCACTAAGTGGTAGCGAATACCGCGGCGCTCAACCTGAGCTGAGATCATTTCCAGGCCATTGATAGTGGCATTGAGCACGATTTGCCCAGGGCGCCAGTCGCTAACAATGTCGTAGCGACTAATACCATCTGCCGCCTCAATATAAACCGAGTAAACCCCGTTTTTTAGTTCGACCCGTGCAGGTAAATGAATGGGGTCATCTGCTGAGCCCACACGCTTACCGGTAACCAATACAAAGCGCTTGGCAATTTGCATTTCATGGCCAGGCAGTTGCCCATCGATCACCTGAATGTACTCGAGGTAGCGCGTGCGCATAAAGGTAGCAAGCGCTGCTAAGCGATACGGGTCTGCTGGTTGCACTGAATCCCGCTTAAAGCCCAGGGGGTACTCTTCGGGAATAAATCCGGTTGTAAAGTCACCAGAAACAAAGCGCGGATGTTGCAAGAGCGCCGCCTGAAACGGAATATTCGAATGAATGCCCCGAATCACAAATTGATTGAGTGCACGGCGCATTTTATGAATGGCATCCATACGATCGCTACCATGAACAATTAACTTGGCGATCATGGAGTCGTAGTACATTGGGATCTCACCGCCCTCGTAAACGCCGGTGTCGACGCGCACGCCATTCTCTTCTACTGGAGGGCGGTATTTAACCAAACGGCCAGTCGAGGGTAAAAAGTTCCGAAATGGATCATCGGCATTAATCCGGCACTCCATTGACCAGCCGTCGAGCTTGATCTGATCCTGTGTAAAGGATAGCTTTTCACCGGCAGCAACCCGAATCATTTGCTCGACTAGATCAAGCCCTGTGATCGATTCTGTAACGGGGTGCTCGACTTGCAGGCGGGTATTCATCTCTAAAAAGTAAAACGATTTATCTTTACCGACGACAAACTCCACCGTGCCGGCCGATTGGTAATTGACAGCGCGTGCCAAGGCAACGGCTTGCTCACCCATGGCTTTACGGGTGGCTGGGTCAATAAAAGGCGATGGCGCTTCTTCAATCACCTTTTGGTGGCGTCGCTGAATCGAACAGTCGCGCTCCCAGAGATAAACGATATTGCCGTGCGCGTCGCCAAGAACCTGAATCTCAATGTGCCGTGGACCTTCGACAAACTTCTCAATAAACACCCGATCATCACCAAAGCTATTCATGGCCTCGGTTCGGCAAGCGGTAAAACCTTCGAAGGCCTCTTGATCGTTATGTGCAACCCGCAAGCCTTTGCCGCCGCCGCCTGCCGATGCTTTGATCATCACGGGGTAGCCAATGTCCTTGGCAATCTGCACTGCTACTTCTGGAGTATCAATTGCTTCGTTAAAGCCAGGTATCGTATTGACCTTCGCTTCCAGTGCCAGTTTTTTGGATGCGATCTTATCGCCCATAGCAGCAATCGATGCAAATTTAGGCCCGATAAAGACAATGCCCTCTTCTTCACAGCGCCGTGCAAATTGCTCGTTCTCGGATAAAAAACCATAACCCGGATGCACTGCTTGAGCACCAGTCTCTTTGCACGCCTGAATGATTCGATCCATTACTAAGTAGGATTCACGCGATGGCGCAGGCCCAATGCAGACTGCTTCATCTGCGAGCTGGACATGCCTTGCTTCTCGATCGGCTTCAGAAAAAACAGCAACCGTCTGTATACCCATACGCTTAGCTGTTTTAATCACGCGGCACGCAATCTCGCCCCGGTTAGCAATCAATATCTTTTTAAATAAGGTGGTTTTCATGTGATCTTGCCTATCCATTACAGGGGAATATTGCCGTGTTTGCGCTCAGGATTTTTTAAGTCCTTGTCTTTGAGCATGGCCAGTGATCGGGCTATGCGCTTGCGCGATTCGTGCGGCAAAATAACATCATCAATGTAACCGCGTCGACCAGCTACAAAGGGATTGGCAAACTTGGCTTTGTATTCTGCTTCGCGTGCAGCAATTTTTACTGCGTCGCTTTTTTCTTCACGGAAGATAATTTCCACCGCGCCTTTGGGGCCCATGACCGCAATCTCAGCGGATGGCCAAGCAAAATTGACATCGCCGCGCAAATGCTTTGATGCCATCACATCATAGGCACCGCCATAGGCTTTACGCGTAATGAGGGTTACTTTAGGGACTGTGCAATCTGCATAGGCATAGAGTAATTTAGCACCGTGTTTAATGATGCCGCCGTATTCCTGCGCAGTGCCTGGCATAAAGCCAGGGACATCGACCAGGGTGACAACGGGAATATTGAAGGCGTCGCAAAAGCGCACAAAACGAGCAGCCTTAATCGATGCTTTGATATCCAGGCAGCCAGCCAAAACCAGCGGTTGATTGGCGACAATGCCAATGGTTTGTCCTTCTACCCGACCAAAGCCAATCAAGATATTTTTGGCGTAATCGGGTTGCAACTCAAAGAACTCACCATCGTCCGCAATCTTGCGAATCAGCTCATGCATGTCATACGGCTGATTGGGATTAGCGGGGACCAGCGTATCGAGCGAATAGTCGGGCGCCTCATCACGCCGCGCCGACCGCAATGTCGGCGGCTTTTCTTTATTGGAAAGAGGTAAATAATTAAAAAAGCGGCGCAAGACCATGATTGCTTCCACATCATTTTCGAATGCCAAATCACAGACACCTGACACCGTGGAATGGGTTACAGCGCCACCCAGTTCTTCCGCAGTAATGTCTTCATGGGTTACGGTTTTAACCACTTCTGGACCCGTAACAAACATATACGAGCTGTCTTTAACCATGAAAATAAAGTCAGTCAATGCAGGTGAATACACTGCGCCGCCAGCGCAGGGCCCCATGATCAAGGAGATTTGCGGTATGACACCGGAAGCAGTCACATTACGCTGAAAGATATCGGCATAGCCACCCAAGGATGCCACCCCCTCCTGAATGCGAGCGCCGCCCGAATCATTCAGGCCAATGACTGGAGCGCCGACCTTCATGGCCTGATCCATGATTTTGCAAATCTTCTCCGCATGGGCTTCAGATAATGAACCCCCAAGAACCGTAAAGTCTTGAGAGAACACAAAGACCAGACGTCCGTTGATCATGCCGTAACCCGTTACGACCCCATCGCCTGGCACCGTTTGATCTGCCATGCCAAAATCGGCGCAGCGGTGCTCGACAAACATATCCCACTCTTCAAAGCTACCGGCATCTAAGAGTAATTCAATGCGCTCACGTGCAGTTAACTTGCCTTTAGCATGCTGTGCTTGGATGCGCTTTTGTCCGCCGCCCAGGCGCGCGAGCTCACGCTTGGCTTCGAGTTGTTGGATGATGTCTTGCATACTGACTCCTTAAAAAGGGCTGTGGCCCATTGCCTCGAGTAAGTGCCTGGCGGCAACTGAGGGGGCAATGATTCCGAGATTGACTGCACTACTCAGCTCAGGCAGCAAGGCCTGAACCGCGGGATGATTTTTAAACGCACTTTTGAGGCCAGCATCGATGCGCTCCCACATCCAGGAGCCGGCCTGCTGTTGACGCCGGGCAGCTAATCGACCATTAGCTGTTTGCAGTTTCTGGAAGTGCAGAATGTGATCCCACAAATCAGTGACCCCCGTTCCTTGCAATGCAGATAAGGACATCACTGTGGGATGCCAATATTCAGCATCATGGGTAGCGTGATCTGGATTGCCCTGAAAGCCCAACAAACGCAGTGAGCTGGTAATAAATGCTTGCGCGCGCATGGCTGCATTGGGATCAATGTCGGCTTTATTGATCACAATCAAGTCAGCTAACTCCATCACCCCTTTTTTAATTGCTTGCAAGTCATCGCCTGCATTGGGTAATTGCAAGAGTAAAAATAAATCCGTCATACCAGCAACGGCGATTTCGCTTTGGCCAACGCCCACCGTTTCTACAATTACCACGTCATGCCCTGCAGCCTCGGCTACCAATAGTGCCTCACGGGTTTTTTCAGCAACGCCGCCCAGTGTTCCAGAAGACGGGCTAGGACGAATAAATGCGCTTTCATGAACCGATAAGCGTTCCATCCGGGTCTTATCACCCAAAATTGATCCGCCCGATAGGCTTGAGGACGGATCGATTGCCAGAACAGCTACGCGGTGACCGCGCTCGATTAAATACAGGCCCAGGGTTTCAATCAAGGTCGACTTCCCTACGCCTGGAACGCCTGAGATACCCAAACGAAACGACTTCCCTGTCTTGGGCAGCAAAGCATTGAGTAATTCATCTGCACGCTTGCGATGATCCACGCGCGTTGACTCTAATAGGGTAATCGCCTTAGCTAAGGCGCGGCGCTGTACTGGCCCTGGTGGACCCGTAATTGCATCAAATAAGGCTTGATCAGCGGCAGGCAGCATGGCGAATTAGAGCGGCTTTGCCTGTTTGCGAATTTGCTCAAGCACGTCTTTGGCAGATGCCGGAATCGGGGTACCGGGACCATAGATGCCTTTGACGCCTGCCTCATACAAGAAGTCATAATCCTGCCTCGGTATGACGCCACCGACAAACACAATAATGTCATCGGCGCCCTGCTTACGCAATTCAGCGATGATCGCCGGCACCAAAGTTTTGTGGCCCGCCGCTAAGGTAGAAATCCCCAGTGCATGGACGTCATTCTCAATCGCCTGGCGCGCGCACTCTTCTGGCGTCTGAAAGAGCGGCCCAATATCGACATCAAAGCCCAAATCCGCAAATGCCGTTGCGACGACTTTTGCGCCGCGATCATGACCATCTTGACCGAGTTTGGCAATCATCACACGGGGCCTGCGTCCAAAATCAGTTGCGAACTCTGCAAGTTCCCCTTTGAGTTTTTCCCAGCCTTCGGCTGAATCATAAGCAGCTGCATACACACCGGTCACCTTTTGCGTATCGGCGCGATGGCGCCCGTAGATTTTTTCTAAAGCATCCGATACTTCACCGACGGTGGCGCGCAAGCGCATTGCTGCGACTGCTAACTCCAATAAATTGCCGGTGTGATCTTCTGCCGCCTTGGTCAGCGCTTCGAGTGCAGCTGCTACTTTCTTACTATCACGCGATGCCTTAATCGAATTGAGGCGTTCGATTTGATTGATACGTACTTTGTCATTATCAATCATCAAGACATCGACTAAATCCTCTTTATCCAGCTTGTACTTATTGACGCCCACAATCACATCGGCACCCGAATCAATTTTGGCTTGCTTTTCAGCAGCAGCGGCTTCAATTTTGAGCTTAGCCCAACCGCTTTCAACCGCTTTGGTCATACCGCCCATGGCATCAACTTCGAGGACAATTTCCCATGCTTTATCGGCCATCTCTTGCGTCAGGTTTTCCATCATGAAGGATCCCGCCCAGGGATCGATCACACTGGTGATGTGGGTTTCTTCTTGCAAAATTAACTGGGTGTTGCGTGCAATGCGACTCGATATTTCAGAAGGCAAGGCAATGGCCTCATCAAATGAATTGGTATGCAAAGACTGGGTACCACCAAATACCGCCGCCATCGCTTCTACCGTAGTACGCACCACGTTGTTATAGGGATCTTGCTCCGTGAGTGACCAACCCGACGTTTGACAATGGGTGCGCAGCATCAGTGATTTTGGATTTTCTGGATTGAATTCCTTCATGATGCGCCACCACAGCAAACGGGCGGCGCGGAGTTTTGCAACCTCCAAGTAGAAGTTCATGCCGATTGCAAAAAAGAAAGATAGCCGCCCGGCAAAGCCATCGACATCCAAACCCTTCGCTAACGCCGTTTTGACATACTCTTTACCATCGGCCAAGGTGAAGGCAAGTTCTAATACTTGATTAGCCCCAGCCTCTTGCATGTGGTAACCCGAGATCGAGATCGAGTTGAACTTGGGCATGTGCTGTGCGGTGTATTCGATGATGTCGCCAATGATGCGCATCGATGGCTCAGGCGGGTAGATGTAGGTATTGCGCACCATGAACTCTTTCAGAATGTCATTCTGAATCGTTCCCGAAAGCTGAGCCTGACTTACGCCTTGCTCTTCGCCCGCAACAATGTAGCCAGCAAGGACTGGCAGCACAGCACCATTCATGGTCATGGAGACCGAAACAGTATCAAGCGGAATTCCATCAAAGAGGATCTTCATGTCCTCGACGGAATCTATTGCAACCCCAGCTTTACCCACATCACCGGTTACGCGAGGGTGATCCGAATCGTAGCCCCGATGGGTTGCTAAATCGAATGCCACAGAAACACCTTGGCCGCCGGCAGCGAGTGCTTTGCGGTAGAACGCATTGGATTCTTCTGCGGTGGAGAAGCCCGCGTATTGACGGATAGTCCAAGGCCTTACTGCATACATGGTGGCTTGCGGCCCCCGCACAAATGGCTCAAAACCAGGCAAGGTATTGGCATACGGAAGATGGGCAGTATCAGCAGCGGTATACAAAGCTTTCACATGAATGCCATCGGGTGTATTCCAGCCCAACGCGTCGGTATTCCCTTTGGGAGCGGATTTCTGGGCTGCTTTTTCCCAATCGCTTAATTCCACCTCCTTGGATTCAGGCCATTGACTGGGTTTTGTGTTCGATGAACTCATTCAACTCACTCCTCTTTGCTGTATTGCATTGCGCATTTCATTTTCGCTATTTTGCTTGACAAATGGGCTTCTGTCTAGATATTGTATACATAATTATGAATACAAATTATTAAAAAGCCCATGAATCTAAGCAATAAACCCCTTTATCACGAGGTTGCAGAGCGACTGCGCACCCAAATATTTGCCCATGATTTACCACCAGGCAGTTGGCTTGACGAACAAAGCTTAGCGGTGGAGTTCGGGATTAGCCGCACACCGATGCGTGAGGCCATCAAAGTATTGGCTTCGGAGGGTCTTGTGACCATGAAGCCCCGCCGTGGGGCCTACGTCACCGAGGTTAAACGCCAAGACTTGGAGCAAATATTTGCAGTTTTAGCCCAATTAGAAGGGTTTGCCACTAAGGAAGTGGCAACGAAAGCTACTGAAGCCCAGTTAAATCAGTTGGATGATTTGCACCTCAAGCTAGAAAAAGCCGCCGCAGATCGGGACGTAGAGCAATTTTTTGAGATCAATGTCCGCTTTCATGAGCTGATAATGGACATTGCCGGAAATCGTTGGATGAATGGGGTTATTGCTGACCTGCGTAAGGTGCTTAAACTACAGCGCAGGGATTCATTGGGGCGCTCAGGGCGATTACAAAGTGCCTTAAATGAGCACCGTAACATACTGAAAGCATTAATAAAAAGAGACGGTATTGCCGCACAAGAGGCGATGCATGCACATTTAGCACGCGGACTCGAGGCTACGCGCCAAGCGGTGCTTGACTAATTACTTCCGTATCACCATGCTGCCGGGCAATGAGGCAATATAGGCTGCCATATTGCGTAAATCCGCATCACTGTATTGGGTCACTTGGGACGCCATTACGGCATTCTTACGACCAAAATTAGGGTTGTTAGCGACCTGATAGGATTTCAAGGAATAGTACAAATAATCAGCGTACTGGCCTGCAAGCTTGGGGTAAGCCGAAATGACGGGTTCATTCAAGTTGGCGCCGTGGCAGGCTGCGCAATTGTTCTTTTCAACCAGTTCTTTGCCTTTGGCCAGATTGGATGCCTGAGCAAGGCCAATGCTGGAAAGTAAAAAAGAAATAAGGAGTGCGATTTTCATAAATAGGCCTCTAAATCGGAATTACTTCAGGGGGTTCTGGGGTGAAGTCGCATTTTGTGCGGCGTAATACTCGCTAACGTCAGCCATGTCCTGTGGAGTCATGCTGCCCGCAATCGAGCGCATGGTGGGGTGCTTGCGCTCGCCTGATTTGTACGCCTCAAGCGAAGCATAGATATAGGCGGCATTTTGTCCGCCAATCTTAGGAACACGATAGACCAGAGGATAGTCCGCGCGGTACTCTGGAATGGAATGGCAACCAGAACACAACCAGACCTTGGCTTGGCCAGCAGCCACCGAGCCCTTGACGTCTTGCGCTTGGACACTAACGGTTGCAGAAAACAGTCCTGCAAACACGGTAGCCGATAACAAGGGAAGCGAACGGAATAAGGATGTATTTTTCATGTAAATCATCAATTAAAAAATGATTAATATTAAGTTTGTGCCATTATAGCGGAGACAATCTGAGCGTCATTTTTACATCATTTGCAACGATTGTGCCCTCCCCCTTTATCCCTATGGAAGCCCATTAAATACATGCCTACCGAAACCATTGCCACCCGCTTAAAAAGCCTCGGAATCGAGCTTCCTCCTGTTGCTAGCCCAGCCGCAGCATACGTGATGGCCGTCAGCAGCGGCTCCACCGTCTTTCTATCGGGGCATATTGCCAAAGAAAATGGGAAGCCCTGGGTTGGTAAATTGGGTCTAGACATGGATACCGCTAGCGGCAAAGCTGCGGCACGCTCGATTGCAATTGATCTGATGGCTACCCTGCAATCGCACCTAGGATCGCTCGACCGCGTTAAGCGGATTGTGAAAGTAATGGGGTTAGTCAACTCAACCGACCTCTTTACTGAGCAGCATCTAGTAATAAATGGCTGCTCCGAGCTTTTATTTGAAGTATTTGGCGA
>CAMDKY010000023.1 GCA_945901245.1 Polynucleobacter meluiroseus
ACTGCAATCAGCGAGAACACCACCATGCACTGCACTAAGATCGACAGTACGTTTTTACTGCGCGTTAAGCCGCCGTAAAATAAGGCGAGGCCTGGCAGCGTCATCAGCACAACGAATGCTGTACACACCATAATCCAAGCGGTATCGCCCTTATTCGGAACTGCTGCAACTGCAGCTGCAGCCGCATCAGCTACTGCTGGTGCTGCAGCTACCGCATCGGCTGCGAGGGCTGGTGCTGCTGCCATCAAGCCAGTTGCGCCTAAGGCCAAAGCCATTGCGCCCCCTGCGCCAAGTCGTTTCATCCAAGTAAACATAGTGAACCTCTCTTTAAAGTGCTGCCGCGCCGGTTTCACCGGTGCGGATACGTATGACGTGTTCGACTGAGGTAACAAAAATCTTGCCATCGCCAATCTTGCCCGTGCGTGCTGATTTTTCAATTGCTTCAATCGCACGCTCCAAAATACCGTCTTCCACAGCAGCTTCTATTTTTACCTTGGGTAAAAAATCGACCACATACTCTGCGCCACGGTACAACTCAGTGTGACCCTTTTGTCGTCCAAAGCCCTTCACTTCTGTCACGGTAATGCCCGAGACACCCACTTCCGAGAGCGCCTCGCGCACTTCGTCAAGCTTGAAGGGCTTGATGACTGCGGTAATTAATTTCATACGTTTCTCCGTTAGGAAGGGTTATTAGAAAGTTTTGGTTAAAGAAACGATGCCAGTGGAACCGCCTATAAATTTACCTTGTGCATTTGTGTAAGCAGCCCTATTTGCATTTGTATCAATCCAGGCAACAGCTGCAGATAAACCGCCGCCAAAGTCTTTAGTCAACCCAATTTTCCAGTCGGTGTAACTTAATGTGCTTGAGTTTGAAACACCATTAGCATTATTACCGGCATAGTATTGATAGCCTACGTGAGCATTTAGCCCAATACCCCAAAATCCAGTATCGTAATTAGCAGTTAAATCAGGATAGTAAGAGCCTGTACTGTTGGCAGTGCCGAAGGTATTAGTTACTGCGTAAGAAAATTTCACAAATCCTGTTACTGGTCCTGCAGTAAAGTTTTGAGCTGCATAAATTTCAGTTGTATTGGGGTTGGTTGCATTTAAACCCGAAGTTGGATATGCGTACTGCAATACGCCGATATCAGAAGCAAATCCAGGGGCAATTAAGTCTTTCTTAAAGCCACCATAGAAATTCATTTCGATTGGGGCGGTTGCGCCCGCATTGGCATCGCTAATCCATGAAATTGAACTGTTCCAGTTACCAATATAAAAGCCGCTTTCATGCGCATAATCAAAACCACCCTGGATAGCAGGCTTTTGATTGGACTGACTGATTCCGCGGAAGCGATAGTCACTGACTACAGTGACGTTAGCGGTAACCGGGCTTGCCTCTGGTGCCGGTGCAGCCTGTGCAAAAGCCGTTGGGGCAAAGAGCCCAGTAATTGCAGCAGCAATCGCGGTTTTTTGTAGTGTGTTCATGGAATACTCCTGTTTAGGTTAAAAAGTTCGATTTGCTTGTTGTTTCAATCGTTTGAACCCATCTATGGCGGTTCATGGATCTCATAGTGATCCGTGCGACTGTTTCTAAATTTGAACTTTTCCCCTTTTTAAGGCATATGCACCAAAATAGAGCATTAAATGGCACTGCTTTGGACCATAACCCTATTTTGGGGGCAATTTACCCGGATTTTTTAGGTCTTGCAGCCCCATGAATTTTTCAGAACTCCTAAAATGAGTCATCTATTCACATTAAATGGACGTCATTCATGCAAAAGCCAGCCCAAATCCTTGAACAGATTCAGCGTATTGCCGAAGAGATGCAAAGCAAAGTGGGTGATGCCATTCGCAATTCACCTGCGCAAGAGATTGAGAAGAATGTGCGAGCCATGATGAATCAAGGCTTTCAGAAAATGGATTTAGTCACGCGCGATGAATTTGAATTGCAAGCCAAAGTGCTCTCTAAAACTCGTGAGAAATTAGAATCACTCGAGTTAAAAGTAGCTGAGATGGAAAAGCACCGCGCCTAATTACTTGGTGTATCTACGATTATTCTTGCTGGAAAATACTTCGGCGAAAATAAGAACCAAGCAAATGCAATTGCTTGTGCAATCAGGAACACGCCCAGCGCCACATCAAATGCACTTGCTTGTGACCAGCCCACAGCGATCCCCAAATCAACTAAATAACCAATCCCCCACTGCACTATGAATGCCCCAATAAAGAGGGATAAGTTGTAAGTCGTGCTTACACGCCCCGAGTAGGCCTTCGGAAAGTACGTGACGATTAAACTTTGCGCAAGCACATACGATGCGCACGCAATGGCTACTAAGTACCACCATGCCCACACCCACGGACTGCGCCAATAGAATGCACAGGCTTGCAGCACGATTGAAGCGCCAACCATCCATGTCATATAACGCATGGTATCGATTCCAATGCCAGCCAGTTTTGGCAAAATCCAAGCATTCATTAAATAGGCACACAGCAGTACTGCATTAAAGCCAAATAAAATTTGTGCTGCAGTAGTAGCGCTATAGCCCATCACCTGAATTAACCACGGACCAAACCACAGGGTTTGAATTGCAATGAATCCACCATAGCAAAAAATACCCAGCGGCAAGATCCGCCAGAAAAAGGCATTTGTCAAAATGGGGCGGTAACTTTTCCAAGAAAGAGTAGCTTTTTCATCGGGATCAATCTCCTCTGCTTGCGCACCGTACTGGCTTGCTGCCTTAATCGGCAGGCCAATATATAAAATTAAAATGGCCAAGGCAGATAAAGCAGCCATCACTACAAACACCCCGCGCCAACCGATAAAGGGAAGTACTTCGTGCACCGGCCAGCTGGTCATTAAGGCGCCGAAGGTACCAAACACCAACATGGCTGAAGCCAACTGTGGCTGTTGCTGTGATGGAAACCAGGTTCGAAAACCTGAGAAGGCGGACATCAAGCACGCGGATACGCCAACCCCGATACACACTCGACCAATCACTAGGGTGGCAAATTGATCTGCAAAGGCAAAAATAAGGGCTCCAATAATGGCAAAGCTCATCAATGCCATTTCTGTTGCACGCGGCCCAAAGCGATCGAGCGCTAGACCAACTGGGATTTGCGTCATTCCAAAGCCAATAAAATAGGCAGAGGATAAAAAACCTAACTCGGTATGACTTAAATGCAAGTCACGAATGAGCTCTGGAGAAATAACTGCATTAATCGAGCGAAAGGCATACGAGATGATGTAGGCCAAGGCAAAGCTCATAAAGACGCGCAACGCATGGCGACCTTGCAGTGGGAGTTGTATCGCCTGCAGCGGATGGCGATACCAATGCAGACTCATTTACTGAACCCGGAATTCATCAAAAAATGGATCCCACTTTTCTGCGGTGAGCTCAGACTGAAACGCTTTCGCATTCGCGGGCGCTAAAAGCAATAGGGATTGTTGATAGATGCGACTACCACCCTCGCCATCGGGCCGCATAATCCAGCGCACCCGCATCCAGCGCTTGCCACTTGGATTTTGGATCTCAAACAAAAAATCGTCCGCAAGCCCCTTGCTTCGAGCAGGTCCTGCAATTAAATACGATGAAGGTCGTTTGATTGGTGGAGTTTGAGCGGCGTTGGCTGACTGCAGGATAGTGTTTTGCACCTGCTGCAGCAAGGCATCTGCTTGCGTATTGATGCTGGACGGCACTGTGATCGTGGTGACCGACATGATGGCATCATCAATCTGCGCCACCTCCAGTGTTTGTTGTAACTCGAGTCCAGCATAGGGCAGGGTCCGCTCGGCTTGTTTTGGTTTTTCAGGAAAGAGCGCGGTGTAGCCAAGGCGCTCGGTATTCACTGTGCGCCAATCCAATTTAGGACTGCAGCCTAGAATGGCAGCGCCTATCAAAATAATGGCAGCTAATTTTATCTGGTGGGTCAATTGAAAGTGTCCTACGTTTACCTTAAGACTAAACAACCCCCGCTCCATGGGCCTGCTGGTCAGCATGGTAACTTGAACGCACCATCGCGCCCACCGCAGCATGGGTAAAGCCCATGGCATAGGCTTCGCGCTCGAACTCTTTAAATACATCCGGGTGTACGTAGCGCTGCACTGGTAAATGGTGGCCGGACGGGGCTAAATACTGACCAATGGTCAGCATATCGATGTTATGCGCACGCATGTCTCGCATCACCTCCAGAATTTCCTCATCGGTTTCGCCTAGGCCAACCATCAATCCACTTTTAGTAGCGATGGCCGGAAATCGAACTTTAAACTCGCTCAGTAATAGTAAAGAGTGGGCGTAATCTGCGCCAGGCCGTGCTTGCTTATAGAGGCGGGGCACCGTTTCTAGATTGTGGTTCATGACATCAGGTAGGCCCATCTCGGTATTGGCAGAAAATACATCGAGTGACTTTTCTAAACGACCCCGAAAATCGGGTACCAATACTTCGATGCGGGTTTTAGGCGACAAGCTGCGTGTTTGCGAAATGCAATCCACAAAATGCTGAGCACCCCCATCGCGCAAATCATCGCGATCGACGCTGGTAATCACCACGTAATTTAATTTAAGAGCAGCGATGGTGCGCGCTAAATTGTGTGGCTCTTTAGTATCAAGGGGATCGGGGCGCCCATGGCCCACATCACAGAAGGGGCACCGGCGTGTGCACTTATCACCCATGATCATGAATGTGGCTGTACCACTACCAAAACATTCACCAATGTTGGGGCAACTGGCTTCCTCGCAAACCGTGACTAATTCATTCTCGCGGAGGATTTTTTTAATTTCAGCAAAGCGGGAATTGTTTGATGCCGCCTTAACCCGAATCCAATCGGGTTTTTTTAATACCTGCTCAATCGGCACAATCTTGATTGGAATGCGTGCCGTCTTTTCAGCCGACTTTTGCTTTCGTAGCGGATCGTACTCTGGCGCAGACTGTGCCTCAATACTGAGTTTATTTTCTGTCATGATTTCCTATGCACTGCGCATCAAGCGATTGAGCTTAGCTGCTGCTGCAACTGCCTGACCAAGCGCTGACTAACCCCTGCCATATTGTCTTCGATCCCCAATGTTCTCATATCTACGGTGCGCAATCCCGCATAGCCACAAGGGTGGATTTGCTGGAACGGCGCTAAATCCATATTCACATTGAGGGCAAGGCCATGGTACGAGCAGTGCCTAGACACCTTTAGGCCCAGTGCGGCGATTTTAGCGCCGCGCCACTCCGGCTGACCCTGAAACGATGGCGCAATATAAATGCCGGGGGCTCCGGCCTCACGAACTGCTGGTAAATCATATTCCGCCAGGGTATCCATAAGCGCCTGCTCAATCCGATAAACAAACTCTTTGACATGCAGACCGTAATGACGAAGGTCTAACAATAAATAGACCACGAGTTGTCCTGGGCCATGATAGGTAATTTGCCCACCTCGATCAACCTGAATCAGCGGAATAGTACCGTCTGCAGCATGCAAATTGGCAGGATCACCTGCGAGCCCCAAGGTAAAGACAGGGGGGTGCTCTAAGACCCAGATTTCATCTAGGGTCGATGCCGTGCGCTCTTTTGTAAATAAACGCATCGCTTCATACGTTGTAACGTAGTCCACTACGCCAAGCTGCTTAATGGCAATAGTCATGCCGTTTCAACTAGAGAACAATGCTTACTAAGGGGTGGGTTGACAGGGTGCGATAGAGCTCATCGAGCTGCTCACGGCTGGTCGCGTTAATGCTCAGCGTCAAGCCCAAGTATTTACCATTTTGCGAAGGCCGCTGCTCTATGGTTTGCTCATCAAAAATGGGATCGAACTGTTTGGCAATATGCACTATGGCCGGTAAAAACTCAGGGGCGTCTTTTCCCATGACCTTAATCGGAAAAACAGAGGGGTATTCAATCAGCGATTTTTCTTCCATAGTCCTTAACCTGAATGCGACCAAGCTGGCTGACCTAGCCACTCGCCCAAAATAATATTCCGAATGCAATGCAATTTACGGTGAAAAAAATGGTCCGCTCCTGGCACTACTTGAACCGTTAACTCTTGTGGTCTAGCCCAATTAAAGACATCTGCCAAGGGAATGGTCTCATCCAGTTCACCGTGTATCAAGATCGTATCTTTAGGAACGTCCAATAGTTCCCATTTGCCCGCCGCACTTCCTACCATCACGAACCGCTCTGCAGGACGGCCTAAATCGACCAAGGCCTTGATCAAATGACTACCAACAAAACTACCAAATGAAAAACCTGCCACTACAAGAGGCAAAGTTGAAATCGAGTTAGTCCAAATGAATTGCTCAGTTAATTCATTATTCATCCAGGTGTGTGGATTACGCATCCACTCTGATACATGCAGCAAATCGGCTAACTCACCAACGCCCTCATCATGAATTCCGGCTGTGCCACCTACACCCCGAAAATTGGGGCGCACGCTAACGTAACCCAATTGATTAAATGCCCGTGCAATCGTTTGTGCGACCTTGTTGTCCATCGTCCCACCCAGTAAAGGGTGTGGATGAGCAACCAAAGCGAGGCCGCGCACCATAAATGCAGGATCGTTTTTAAGGAGGTCAGGCAAGTCAATTGCCATTTCTATTGGGCCTACGATGCCATCCATGGAAATTACTTGGGTGCGGCTATTCATGCGCAGGTCTTTTGATCAGAAGAAAAAATTAAGCGGCGATCAGGCGCGCGACTGGCTTGCCTTCAAGTAAATGGGACTGGATAATTTCTTCAATGTCATCGGTATCAATAAAGGTGTACCAAGTGCCTTCTGGATAAACCACCATTACCGGCCCGAGATTACAGGCATCAAGGCAACCTGCCTTGTTCACGCGTATCTTGCCTGGACCGGAGAGCCCGAGCTCCTTAATACGGTTTTTGGCGTAGGTGAACAAATCAAAGGCATTGTGCTGGGCACAACAGTTATTGCCGTTGCTGCGCTCATTAAGGCAAAAGAAGAGGTGGTGTTTAAATGCCATACAAAATTATATCGGCCCTTTGCTGAATCGGGTTTTGAATTGATTTTGCAATACCCAGAAAATTGCAAAGGGAAGCCAAATAAATGAAACCCACTTCATTAGGTCATTAAAGTGCAGTAAGCGGCCCTGAAACCAGGCCTTCAGAGTCAAGGCGAAGTAGGGATTGTCTGGAAATAAATTGACAAGCAAGAGCATGGCGGTCAAACAGGCTAGACCAAGCCACAAGCGGGTACTACTGCTCCACTGAATCGCCCACCATAACAATGCGCTCGCAATTAACATACCCCATACCGCGCCAGTGGTCAGCCAAGCTAAGCTGATTTCATCCCCAAACTGCAAGCCCGTAAAGAGGCTTTTAATCAGCACGGACGCGCCCAATAAGCCCATCAATAAGCGCCATTGCGGGGCTTTGGCTCGCATTCCGAGGGAAAGGATCAGTCCAACCCCAAGCCAGCAGCTGGTCGTAATTAAACCCTCGCGCAGCGTCTGGTTCATGACGAAGGTGCCCCAATCTCCCCCACCAACCCATTGTCGCCATGCGCCCATACCAAGCCACGCGCTTTGGGGATAAATTTGCGCCCACGGAAACAAGATGAATAAGGTGGCTGCGCCCCAATTCAGACCAAACCACACATCAGACTGCCGCCGAATTGCACTACCCGAAAGCCATTGGGGTCCTAGGGGCACAGCCAGGAGGGCGCCGATAAAGCCCCCCAGCATATTGGCCCACCAGTCGGTTTGACTGGGGATGCGGGTTGGCAGCCAGGTTTGCATGCTTTCCACGACTCCTGCCAAAAGGGCGCAACTCATTAAGGCAATGAACAGGGCAAGAAAACGCCGCCAGCGTGGAAATACTGCGCAGACCAATAAAAACCCCAAGGGAATATAGGCTAGTACATTGGCTACGACATCAAACAGGGGAATAAAACGCGGCAATGGGGCAGATAACCAAGCGAGGCCCCGAACCCCATTTTGAAAATTGAAGTCAAACGGGTTAAGGCTAGTGTAAATAATCAAGAAACCATAAATTAAGGCAATGGCTCGCGCTAACGGCATGGCCTGCAATGGCCACGCCAATTTACGCGGACGGGGGTTTTGCCCTGATTCTGCTGACATCCCGCAATTTTAGGTCAGACCTTTCTACAATAGTGAAATGAACGGAAACTGCATTCTCGAGCGCGTCGCTGAGACACGGTCCACCAACGATGATCTGATGGCGCGTTGGCGTGCCGGTACATTGATTGATCCGGTTGCTCGTTTTAGCAAAAAACAGACGCATGGCAAAGGTCGTGCCGGTAGAACTTGGTATGCCCAAGCGGGTGACTCTCTGGCGTTTTCACTCGCCTTTCCGTTTCACAAAAGCCCCGCTGAATTAAGTGGTCTGAGCTTAGTTGCTGGATTAGCAGTAATTGAGGGCATCTGCTCTGCACTGAATACCAATGAGCGTATGCTGTATCAACAAGGGTTGCGGCTAAAGTGGCCCAACGACATCGTCATCGGGCATGCAAAAGTCGGGGGCATTTTGATTGAAGGCGGACAGTCATCCCCCAATGATCCGAGCTGGATGATTATTGGGGTTGGCCTTAATGTACGCTCCCACATCAGCGAAGCCGCGGAATTAAAAGCCAACCACTCCGGTCCGATTGGCGGACTGGATCAGCTGCTAATGCAAGCTCAAATTCTGCCCGATCTGGACTACATTTGGCTTAATTTAGTCAGCGCATTTGAGCGCCTTTGCACTGAGTTTGATCAACATGGCTTTGAGTCTTTTATGCAGCGGTGGTCAGATTGGGATGCCTATCAAGGTGAACCTGTCTTCACAAGCCACCTTGGAGAAAAAAACATTGAAGGGGTGGCATCCGGTATTGACCATACTGGTGCGTATCAAATTCATACGGACCACGCCATGGTTGCGATACATGCCGGAGATGTATCGCTACGAAGGCAAGCATGAGCCTTTACCTTTTGTTTGATATTGGTAATACCCGCCTAAAGTGGGCGGTAGTGGAATCGCATCAAAATCCAATCGATCGCAATAAAAAAGTATGGCTCCACTCGGGCGCAATTGACACAAAGTTACTGCTATCACCAGACCATTGCGAAGAACTAGCGCATTACATCTTGCAAACCATTCCAAAGCCCGATGCGATTGGTATTTGCTGCGTCGCTGCTGAAGAGTGCATGACAAACCTTAAGCACTTATTTACCCCTTGGCACGATGCCCAATGGCTACGTATGCGCGGGGATACTCCTGTTGATGGTTTACGTTCGCTGTATGCAGAGCCCAGTCAGCTTGGGGCTGACCGCTGGGCTGGGCTGATTGCAGCACGCACCCTATCGAATGGCAATGGCTTGGTTGTCAATAGCGGTACTGCAACTACGATTGATTTTCTGGGGGCAAATGGCATTCACCAGGGAGGCTGGATTATTCCGGGCTTAAGCTTAATGCAATCGAGCTTGGAGCTCCACACTGCAAGGCTGCCAGCCACGAGCGAGGCCGAGCAGATAGATGGTTTTGGCTTATCGACTGATGCGGCAATTTACAAAGGCTGCTTAGCTGCACAAATTGGCGCCATTCAGAATGCATTGCAACTAGCCAAGGAAATGCGCCAGCCGATTGATCGCATTTGGATTGATGGTGGCAATGCAAAACACATTGCCGCCGAACTGAAACACCAGCCATTATCTAGCTCTATTTTTACGGAAGCCATCAATGGCCTTGTCCTGCGTGGACTGTGGTCTTGGCTGCGCCAAGCCCTGCGTTAAGTCATTCCTTGCGAATGCGTCCAAGCAAATGAGTGGTTGAGCGTTCGTAAATAAACGGGATAGCCATCGCTGTTCCACCCCAACTTTTTACTAGCCGTGTTTCTTCTAGCGTATCAATGGCGTAATCGCCGCCTTTGACATAAATATCAGGCCGCACGTGCTCGAGTAATTCAACTGGCGTTTGTTCCGAGAACAACACTACCAGGTCGACGCTAGCCAATGCAGCCAATAAGGCCTGCCGATCCGCCTCCGCATTGATCGGCCTATCATCGCCTTTGCCCAGCATTTTGACAGAGGCATCACTATTCACGCCAACCACGAGACTGCCGCCCAGACTGCGCGCTTGATCTAAATAGCTCGCATGGCCGCGGTGCAAGATATCAAAGACGCCATTTGTGAACACAATTGGACGTGGCAGCCTTGCTAGCGCCGCAGATAGATCTTCTGTAGGGCATATCTTTGACTCGAACGTGGGTTTTGTTGGAATTGTCATAGCGTATCTATTGTCTACTTAAATGGTCTCAATGTTTTTCAATATGACTATGGCATGTTGCTGAATCTGTTTTTTCTCGGCATCGTCGATCCGTTTTAAATTGGCAGTCATCAGGCGGGTACGTGGATTTTTTTCAAACTCAGGCTGGTGGTTCATTAAAAAGTTCCAGTACAAGGTCGTAAATGGGCATGCATTGTCACCCACCCGCACATCAGGCTTATACGGGCAGTGGCTGCAGTAATTGCTCATGCGCTTAATGTATGCCCCACTGGAAATATACGGCTTGCTGGTGAAGCGCCCGCCGTTGGCAAACAAAGCCATACCAGCGACGTTTGGTAATTCAGCCCACTCCACCGCATCCACATAAACCGCCAAGAACCAGCTACTCACGGCCTGTGGGGACAGGCCAGCCAATAAGGAAAAGTTGCCCATCACCATCAGGCGCTGAATGTGGTGGGCATAGCCATACTCCAGCGTTTGTCCAACTACATCGGCCATGCAGGCCATCTTTGTTTTGCCAGTCCAATACCATGCTGGTAACTCACGCTTATATCCAAAGTAGTTAGCGGTTCCCATCTTAGGCATATCAAGCCAATAGACCCCCCGAATAAATTCACGCCAACCCAAAATTTGCCGAATTAGGCCCTCCGCCGCCTCCAAGCTAGCGTCACCAGCCCGCCATGCTGCCTCTACCCGCTGTATGACCTCTCTGGGATTAATCAGCTTTAAATTGAGGCTAGAGGATAAGATCGTATGCCATCCAAACGGGGTATCGGTCCACATTGCATCTTCGTATTTGCCAAAGTGTACGAGCCGAGCATCGATAAAACGGTCTAGGGCCAATAAGGCTTGCTGCCGTGTGACCGGCCATAAAAAGTGCTGAAGGCTGCCCGGATGATCTTTAAAGCGCTCCCCTACCAAGGCAAGCACTTCCTTCGTGATGGCATCGGGCTTAAAAAATTCCGGTGGGTCAATTAAGCCAGGTCCTTTTTTCGGATAACTGGAGCGGTTTGCGGCATCGTAATTCCATTGCCCGCCCTCGGGCTCACCGGCCTTGTCCATTAAAACGCCATGCTTTTTTCGCATCTGGCGGTAAAAGAACTCCATCCGCAGCTCTTTCTTTACTCCCGCCCAAGCCTTGAATTCCTCTAAGTCACACAAAAAATGAGTGTCATTTGCGATGCGCAATGGGGTCGCCATTTCGGTACACGCCGCTGTAATGTCGCCCCAAACCCGCCACTCGCCAGGCTCGGTGCAGTGAACTGCAGCAGGCTTGTACTGCTGAATAGCCTCTTTTAGTGCATCCCCCAAGGTATTCGCCTTATTGCCTTCAATCGACTGATAGTGCACGCGCGCGCCAGCCTTGGTCAGGGCGGCAGCAAAGTGGCGCATGGCAGACAAAAAGAGAGCAATGCGTGCCTTATGGCTCCAAACCCAGGCAGCCTCCCCAGCAGACTCAATCATCAGAACGGCATCGTGCTGCCAATCGGCATTTTTCAGCAATGGGCTATCCAGATTAAGCTGGTCACCCAAAACCAAGATGAGGTTTCGGGTTGTTTTGGCGCCTATCGCGCTTTTGGATATTGGTGTTTTTGTCGCCATAAAACATCTTAACTGGAATGACTTAGACTGGAGTCCTGTTCCCTATTTTGCTTGATTAATTTATGCGCCGTATTCTAATTTCAGCTGCTTTTTGCCTTGGCCTTTCGATTAGCGCCCCGGCTTTCGCTCAGGCTGCAGCTCCTGCTTGTAGTCCCCTTCTTTCCCATACGTTTTTGCGCTTGCAAGATGAAGTGCCCCAAAACTTATGCCAGTACCAAGGGAAAGTAATTATGGTGGTCAATACGGCTAGCTACTGTGGCTTTACTGGTCAATACGATGACCTTGAGAAAATTTATTCACGTTATCAACAAAGGGGCTTTGTTGTTTTAGGCTTTCCATCAAACGACTTTGGTCAGCAAGAGCCAGGCACAAATAAGCAAATTGCTGAGTTCTGCAAGAACACCTACGACGTCAAATTCCCGATGTTTACTAAATCGAATGTCTCAGGCAAAAATCCCAATCCTTTGTTTAAGACCTTAATTGAAAAAACGGGTACGACGCCCAAGTGGAATTTTTACAAGTACCTGATTGATCGCAATGGCAACGTGGTTGAAGCGTATAGCAGTCTGGCTAATCCCAGCAGCAAAACCATCACGTCCCAAGTTGAGAAATTACTCAAAGGAACGCCGTAATGGCTAAAAAGCGCATTGCGATTATTGGCGCTGGTATTTCGGGTTTAGGCTGTGCTTACAACTTACGTCAGCATCCCGATTTTGATATCACGATCTACGAATCGGGTAAGCACATTGGCGGTCATAGCAATACGGTTGACATCACCATCGATACACCAACTGGGCCTATTCAACAGGCTGTTGACACTGGCTTCTTGGTCTTTAATCGCCGCACTTACCCGCGCTTAGTTCGACTATTTGAAGAATTGGCTGTGCCTATTTTTCCCTCGGAGATGTCGTTTTCCGTGAAGCTCGAATCGACGCGGCCACTCGAGTGGGCTGGTAATGACCTCAATTCTTTTTTTGGTCAACGGCGTAATTTACTTAGTCCATCTTTTTGGAAAATGGCTCGTGACATCATGCGCTTTAACGCGCTAGCCACTGCACTGGCTCTGAGTCAGGAAAAGACTGATGCCAGCTTAACAAAAGGTCCTCCTCAAGAAGAAAGCATTGCTGCTTTTTTAGATCGCCATGCGTTTAGTAAGCCTTTCCGCGATTGGTATTTTCTACCGATGATTGGCGCTATATGGTCCTGCTCTGTCGATCAAATGCTGCAGTTTCCGATTCAGACCATGGCACGCTTTTGCCATAATCACGGTCTCTTGCAAATACAAAATCGCCCGCAATGGCTCACGGTTCAAGGCGGCTCACGAGAATACGTCAAACGTATTGTCAGTGCCCTGGATGTGCACAGCGTGCATTGGGTGCGTGACGCAGTGACCTCAGTTAATTTGCCTACGAAGGTAGGGCAACACACCATTGAAGTGCTTAGCGCTAATACTACTGCTCAGTTTGATGAGGTCGTGATGGCTTGCCATAGCGATCAAAGCCTTCGCTTGCTGCATGGCATCGATACTGCCACTCAGTCCGTTTTGAGTGCGATTCCTTACCAGCCCAATCGGGCGATCTTGCATACCGATACCGCTTTTCTACCTCAGCATAAGCGCTGTTGGGCTGCCTGGAATTACACTGCACAAGCCAAGAAAGATGATGTGACTGAAGATTGCGTTAGCGTGAGTTATTTGATTAATCGCCTCCAGCCGCTTCCCCCCGAACTTAAGGATATTCCGATCATCGTTACACTCAACCCGCTGCGCGAACCCGACCCTAGTAAAGTATTTCAGGAGATCCGGTATGCGCACCCGGTGTTTGATATGCGTGCAACCGATGCCCAAGCAGGCCTACCGCTGATCCAAGGCAAGTCATCGGTCTGGTATTGCGGCGCATGGACTGGGTACGGATTTCATGAGGACGGCCTGCGCTCTGGTGAGTTTGTCGCGAATGCCATCCTCGATCAGAACAAGCGGCCAAAGCACTCGCCAGCTCCAGCAGTAGAGGCGAATCTTGCCAGTTGATTTAACGCCGAAACTCAATTTCGGGGTTGTTCAGCACCGCCGTTTTCGTCCCGCAAAAAATGCCTTTTCCTATTCTGTATTTACGGTCAGCATTCCAATGCGTGAGCGACGCCGCAATCCCATTCTTCTGAGTCAACATGGTCTTGGCGATAATCGCTTTCGCTTTTTCTCATTTTTTGACAAAGACCATGGTCGCGGTGGCATCGATAGTCTTGATTGGGCTGAGGCAATTTTGGCTTCCTATGGAATTGAGCACCCCGATGGTGAAATCTGGCTACAAACATTTCCACGGGTTTTGGCTTATGTCTTTAATCCGGTTAGTTTTTGGATTTGCACCAAACCCAATGGGCAAGTCCGCGCTGTGATTGCAGAGGTCAACAATACATTCGGTGAGCGTCACTGCTACCTGCTCTGCAAAGATTCAGGTGAATCACTCCATTCGGGAGAAACCCTGACAACGAATAAGGTCTTTCATGTGTCCCCCTTTTGTGATGTCAGTGGCGAATACCGCTTCCGCTTCCTCTTCCCCCAAGAAAGTCAATCGGGACGCAACACGGTTAACCGCATTGAGCTCCATGAGGATGGACAGGCCTTAATTCATACCAGCATTAGTGGTGAAGCGCACCCACTGACGCGGGCTTCCCTGTATGTCTCGATATTGCGATATCCTCTCATGAGCATTGGAGTGATCGGACGGATTCATTGGCAAGCACTAAAGCTTTGGGCTAAAGGTGTTCCATTTCACTCCAAACCCAAACCGCCCGACTTTGAAGTTAGTAGATGAATCGACCTGGACAATCCCTTCTATCGCGACTGAGCTTTTCACGCTCGGCTAATCGGCAGACCACCCAATCCACTCCGCTTGCCGCACGGACTTTTTTAGCATTGCTAAGCAATGTTAAATCAGGCTATTTGCTGCTTACCCTGCCGGACGGCAGAACAGAGCATTTTGGAATGGCGAGTGATAGTTTGCATGCCGATTTACACATACTCGATTGGGGCGTTTTCAGGGATGTTCTAAAGCATGGCGATATTGGCTTTGCTGAAAGCTATATTCGTGGGGAGTGGAACACGACTGACTTGAAAGCTATTTTAGAAATAGCCATTCGGAATCGCACCCTCCTCGAAAAAGCAATTTACGGCAGTTGGTTTGGCTCCTTGCTCTACCGTTTTAGGCATCGACTGCGGAATAATTCCAAATCGGGGAGCCGTAAAAATATTCACGCGCACTATGACTTAGGTAACCCCTTTTATTCTTTGTGGCTCGATCCCAGCATGACCTATTCCAGTGCATGGTTTGGAGATGATCTTCAAACCCCGCTGGCCGAGGCACAATCGAATAAATATCGGCGCATCTTATCGTCCATTGATGCCACCCCAGGAAAACGTATTCTTGAAATTGGCTGTGGCTGGGGCGGCTTCATTGAAGAGGCGGCGCTAGCAGGCTGCCATGTAACGGGACTTACCTTATCGCATGAGCAAAAGAAATTTGCCGATGCGCGCCTTGAGCAGCAAGGCCTCATTTCTGAGATTCGTTTTCAGGACTATCGCGATTGCAAAGAGCAATTTGACGGCATTGCCTCGATTGAAATGTTTGAGGCCGTTGGCGAAAACCACTGGGAGCAATATTTCAATACGATTGCGGCATCCCTTAAGCCCGGCGGTAAAGCCTGCATTCAAACCATTGTTATTGCTGAGGAGTTATTTGAGCGCTACCGCAGCAGCACAGACTTCATACAGCAGTATGTATTTCCCGGTGGTATGTTGCCCTCTAAAACTACCTTTAGGGAATATGCATCGCGGGCCGGCTTACGGGTTGAAGACGAATTTGTATTTGGTGCGGATTACGCAAAAACACTGTGCATTTGGTACAAGGCCTTTAATCGCCAGCTAGACGAAGTCACTAAATTGGGTTTTGATGAAGCCTTTATCCGGCTCTGGAATTTTTACCTGATGTACTGCGCTGCAGGCTTTTCGGAGCGCAATATTGATGTGGTTCAATTTACCCTTGTTCACGATCACACTAGCGGAGATAGCTTACGCCCATGAAACAGATTGGAATGCAGGGTTTTGCAGGCAAACGAGTCTGGGTCATTGGCGCAACCAGCGGAATTGGTGAAGCCTGTGCAATTGCTCTATTAGCAGCAGGCGCATCGGTCGCGCTATCTGGGCGTCGCCTTGAAAATCTGCACGCGGTAGCCCAACACGCCAAGCCCAATCAAAGTATGGTTTTGCCCTTGGATGTGACAGAGCCCAATGCCATACAAGAGGCCTACCAAAGCCTTATGCAGGAATGGGGGCAGCTTGACCTGCTATTGTTTGTTTCTGGTATTTACATTCCACTGCGCGCCGACAACTTTGAGATGGAGTCAGCAGAGAAAACCATCAATGCTAATGTGTTGGGTCCGATGCGCGCCGTTGCAGCAGTCTTACCAAATATGCTAGCGCGGCACAGTGGCCACATCGCCATCGTTGGAAGCGTAGCAGGCTACAGTGGACTACCCAAAGCTTTGGCCTATGGTCCCAGCAAGGCGGCCATGATTAATTTTTGTGAAACCCTCTTTTATGATTTGCAGCCACAGGGAATTGGCGTACACATGATTTCTCCGGGCTTCGTGAAGACCGAAGCTACTGCGCAAAATGACTTTGAAATGCCTGCGCTAATCAGCTCTGAAGAAGCGGCAAAGCACATATTGGATGGTATACGTGAGGGTGAGTTTGATATCCATTTTCCGAAACGGTTTTCTGGATTCTTGAAGTTTTTGCGCCTACTGCCCTATCCCATTTACTTCTGGATACTCCGGCGTTTCGTCAAAATTTAAGGCTGCAGGCAATACCGCCTCATTTACTTGTAATTTTCTTTTCTGACTTTATCGACCAAGTGATCCATCACCGCGATGGCTTTTGCACGTGTACCGGCAATCGAAGGTGAAGTGATGTACTTGCCCTGAATAGCAACCGTGGGAACGCCGTCAATGCGATACGCCTCGCCCATCTGCCGTGCAGCCCTTGCTTTTGAAACGACAGCAAACGAACGGTAAGCTGCTAAAAAGGTATTGCGATCGACGCCCTGACTGGCAACCCAATCGGCAATGTCATTCTCATTGAGTAAGCGCTTATTTTCCCTATGCATTGCAAACATCACTTTCGAGTTTAGATTGCTTCTGCCAATCGCCTCGAGCGCATAAAACAGCTGACTATGAGGCATTAACTCTTCGCGGAAGGCAATCGGCACTTGACGAAATACCACATCTTTCGCTTGACGCTTCTCCCATGCCATTATTTCTGGATCAAAATCAAAACAATGAGGGCATCCGTACCAAAAGAATTCAATCACTTCAACCTTGCCTTTGGTATCGAGCGGTTGAGTCACCGGCAGAATACGATAATCAAAGCCAGGCTCTACCTTTGCAGGCCCTTGAGCATGGGAGAGAGGCATGAAGCAACTCAGAGCAAAAACAAGACCCATCATGAGTTGGGGCAATCGAAACAATGCTTTCATTATCTATTCACCTTAATGACGGTTGGCTTTATACCCATACCAGTTAACTTACTACGCACAATACCGCTATCGTCCACATTAGCAAATGGTCCAATTCGTACCCGCCAAACAGCCTTGCCGTCGACGAGACCTTCACTAATTTGCGACTGCATTCCCTGCATGGCTAATCCAGCCTTTTGTGAATCAGCCTCGGATTGACTTGCAAACGTGCCGGTTTGAACAAAGAAGACCACATCTGTCTTTGCATCCGTTTTTGATCCTGCAACTACATCTGCTGCTGATTTGCCAACCGCAATTTCGGCAATTGGATCAGCACCAGTGTTGCTCTGCGTCGGCGCCTTACCTTGAAGCGGTTTATTTAAGTCAATTTGGCCCGCTGGCTTTTCCTCATCGGTTTCAGCCGGATCAACTGGCGTGACTGGCTTAATCGTAAGTGGGAGATTAGGTGCTTTAACGCCAGGTCGCTCTTGTGGTGGTTTTTTGGAGATATAAAAAGCCACGGCCAATGCAAGACTCAGGCCAATGACCAAACCAATCACCAAACCCAGAATGGTGCCGCCAAATTCCCTATCACCCCTGGTAGTAGCAGTAGGATTTGATACGGTTAGTAGCCTAGCTTTTTTCATCATCCCACTATCTTACATTTTTCTGGGGGCCGATACACCCAATAAACTCAAGCCATTTTCAATGACTTGGCGGGTTGCTGACAATAAAGCCAGTCTTGCCAATTTCAGATCTGGGTCTTCGACCAGAACGCGATCTGCGTTATAAAAAGCATGAAAGTCTCCAGCCAAATCACGCAGATAAAAAGCCACTGCATGTGGGGATAGCTCGGTAGCAGCGGCTGTCAGCATTTCAGGATACTCGGCAAGGCGGCGCAACAAATGGTCTGAAGCCTTACTGTTTAAAAGAGAGAGATTGGCTTGCAATAACTCCGCCTCAGTCCCGCTCCACTGCAGCAAAATAGAGCAAATCCGAGCATGCGCGTATTGCACGTAGAATACCGGATTTTCATCATTCTGCTGCAAAGCTAAGTCAACATTAAAAACAAATTCCGTATCGGCTTTGCGGGAGATTAAGAAAAAACGTACCGCATCACGCCCACGCTGCAAGGCCAATTCACGCTCTTGAGTATTCATCGACTCCGTAACGCCGCCAGACCATTCCACTAAATCGCGAACAGTCACATAAGACCCAGCCCGTTTTGAAATCTTGACCTCTTGCCCATGCCGCATCACCGTCACCATCTTGTGCAGAACATAGTCGGGGTAATCCGCTGGAATAGTCCAGCCGCGTTTTTGCGCCACGCCTTGCAAGCCAGATCGCACTCGGGCGATGGTGCCATGGTGATCACTACCTTGAACATTAATTACTTTGGAAAAACCGCGTTGCCACTTGCTTGCATGGTAGGCGACGTCAGGTACAAAATAGGTATATGTGCTGTCGGACTTGCGCATGACACGGTCTTTATCATCACCATCGTCTGTTGTCTTTAGCCACAATGCACCATCGGCTTCATAGGTTTTGCCTACGGACTCCAGGTCGGCAACGATCTGAGCAACACTGCCGTCGGTATATAAAGATGATTCAAGGTAGTAGTAATCAAACTGAACACCAAAGGTGCGTAAATCGATGTCCTGCTCATTGCGTAAGTAAGCAACTGCAAACTGCTGAATCGCCGTTAGGTCATCGATGCCCTTGCATTCAGGAGAAGCCTTATATGCCTGTGCAATTTCGGCGATGTAATCGCCGTTATAAGCCTGCTCCGGCCAACTTCCATCACCCGGCTTGAGTCCGCTCAGGCGGGCTTGCACGGATGCCGCTAAATTCGTAATCTGTACCCCAGCATCGTTGTAATAAAACTCTCGGTGCACAGCAATCCCTTGGGTATCCAGCAAATTGGCGATGGCATCGCCGAGCGCTGCTTGCCGGCCATGGCCAACGTGCAAAGGACCGGTAGGATTCGCGGACACAAACTCGACCATCGCTCGCAACGATCTATCCTGCGCACGTTTACCGAATTCTTGTTTTTGGGTTAATACTGCCACCACTACTTCCGTCTTGGTTGCATTACTCAGACAGAAATTGATAAAACCGGGCCCTGCAATCGCACTCGACGCAATCAGCGCTGCATAACTCGGATCTGACCCCAAGGAGTCCACAATAGCTTGTGCAAGCTCACGGGGATTCATCTTCCATGCTTTGGCGATTTGCAATGCAATGTTGCAAGCGACATCACCATGGTCCACTGATTTGGGTCGCTCAAGCCGTGGCTCAATCGGTACATCCAGCGCAATATCGCGACCATCTGCGACGGCCTTTAAGGCAGCACGTAAAGATGAAATTAATTGGTTTTTGTGATTTAACAGCATAGAAGGGGAGTTTATCAGGCGCAGCAACCGATTATGAATAGGGCCTTCTTAAAGGTGGTAAGCTAAATTATGGTCTATCAATTTCACTCCAAAGCAGGCCCCGATGTCATCATGCTATCGGATTTGAGCCAACGTATTTTTGACATCCTTGAACATCCTCTCGAGAAACGGGGTATTTTGATCGCAGAGCGTTTGCCGGAGTTTATTGCCCGCCTTGAATCTGCTATCACGGCTGATATCGCTGCCAAAAGTAGCGCGTCCGATACGCCGGCAGACTTCGATCAAGAAAAACCGACTGCCGATCGTTTAGGGCAGCGCGCTTTTCCTTTTCTAGAACTCATGAAGCAAGCTAGGGCTGCCAATGAGCCCATCGTGTGGGGCATCTAAAGTAAGGCTTATTCCCCCTACTGAATAGGGGTTGCTACTCCAATGAGCTCGACAGTGACCGGCGTACCGTTTCCACGCTTTCGCCGCGGCGCTGCGCCAGATCTTCGACTTGATCTGCTGCTACCTTGCCAACGTTAAAGTACTGCGCATTGGGGTGCGCTAAATAAAATCCGCTGACACTGGATGCCGGATCCATCGCAAAGGACTCCGTTAGGGTCATGCCAATGTCTTCAGCGCCAACAATGCGCAACATATCGCGCTTGACCTCATGGGCTGGGCAAGCAGGATAGCCTGGTGCCGGCCGAATGCCGCGGTACTGCTCATCAATCATCGCGTCATTGCTTAAAACCTCTTCGCTGGCATAACCCCAAAGATCAGTACGCACGCGGTGATGCATGAGTTCAGCAAATGCCTCGGCCAAACGATCTGCGAGCGCCTTGAGCATGATGGCATTGTAGTCATCGTTTTTTGCCTGAAATTCAGCAACTTTCTTTTCAACGCCGTGTCCGGTAGTGACGGCAAAACAGCCGACGTAATCTGCCACTCCAGAATCGCGTGGCGCAACATAATCTGCTAAACAGCGATTGGGGCGCTTTACTCCATCGACCACGGGGCGCTCTGACTGCTGACGCAGGTTGTGCCAAGCAAATACAGGGTGGTCTCGAGTTTCATCGGCATAAAAAACAATATCGTCACCAATGGCGTTCGCTGGATAAAACGCCACAACCCCATCGGCTTGCAACCACTGGCCTTTGATTAATTTGTCCAATAGTGCCTGTGCATCAGCGAATACTTTTTTCGCCTCAACACCAACGACCTCATCCTCGAGGATTGCCGGGAATTTGCCCGCTAAATCCCAGGTTTGAAAAAATGGAGTCCAGTCAATAAACTTGGCAATTTCACTCAGGGCAAAGTTTTTAAAGACGCGGCGACCAATGAATTTAGGCTTCTCGGGTGTATAGCTACTCCAATCGATTTTCTCGCGGTTTTGACGTGCCGCCTCCAATGAAATGGTTGGCGCTATCTTACGATTGGCATGCTGTAAGCGGATGCGCTCATAGTCATCGCGTAAGTCTTGAATAAATTTGCTAGCACTCTCATCCGACAGCAAACTCGATGCCACCGAGACGGAGCGCGATGCATCGGGTACGTATACGACGGGGCCATCATAGTGCGGTGCAATTTTGACTGCCGTGTGCACGCGCGATGTTGTGGCTCCGCCAATCATCAGCGGTAATTGCTGATCACGGAAATACGGGTCACGCTGCATTTCTTGGGCAACGTAGGTCATCTCTTCCAATGACGGCGTAATCAAACCAGACAGCCCGACAATATCCGCCTTCTCTTCTTTGGCTACCCTCAGAATTTCAGCGCAATGCACCATGACACCCATGTTGACTACTTCGAAGTTATTGCATTGCAGGACGACAGTGACAATGTTTTTTCCGATGTCGTGAACGTCGCCTTTGACGGTCGCCATCACAATCTTGCCCTTGGCCTTGGCTTCGCCACCAGCAGCAACGTGCAAGCGCTTCTCTTCTTCAATGTATGGAATAAGGTGCGCCACGGCCTGCTTCATCACCCGCGCACTCTTTACGACCTGCGGCAAAAACATCTTGCCCTCACCGAATAAATCGCCCACGACATTCATGCCGTCCATTAAGGGACCTTCAATCACTTCAATCGGACGGCCGCCGGAACCCATGATGTCAGCACGCAACTCTTCGGTATCGTCCAAAATAAAGTTAGTAATGCCATGCACCAAAGCATGCGTTAAGCGATCCCGCACCGGCGCTTCACGCCACACCAGGTTTTCGACCTGCTTAATGCCGTCGCCCTTAAATTGATCAGCGATTGCCAATAAACGTTCGGTTGGGGTTTGCCCATCTTTCTCTTTGAAGCGGTTGAGGACAATGTCTTCGACCCGCTCACGTAGCTCTGGATCTAAGTCAGCATAGACGCCAAGCTGCCCCGCGTTAACAATACCCATGTCCATGCCGGCCTGAATCGCATGGTATAAAAACACCGTGTGAATGGCTTCGCGAACACGGTCGTTACCGCGGAATGAAAAGCTCACATTGGAAACGCCGCCGCTGACTTTCGCGCCCGGTAGATTTTCTTTAATCCAACGCGTCGCATTTATAAAATCGACCGCATAGTTGTCGTGCTCTTCAATCCCAGTAGCAATGGCAAAAATATTGGGATCAAAAATGATGTCTTCTGCCGGAAAATCCAACTCGTCGACTAGGACGCGATAGCAACGCTGGCAAATTTCTGTCTTGCGTTGATAGGTATCTGCCTGCCCCTTTTCATCAAAGGCCATGACCACCGTAGCAGCGCCATAGCGACGGATCAGCTTGGCTTGTTGCCGAAATGCCTCTTCGCCTTCTTTTAAAGAAATCGAATTGACGATTGGCTTGCCCTGGACGCACTTCAAACCCGCTTCAATGATGCTCCACTTCGATGAGTCAATCATGATGGGTACCCGAGCAATATCAGGCTCGGATGCAATTAAATTCAAAAAGCGCACCATGGCGGCTTCGGAATCGAGCATGGCCTCATCCATATTGATGTCAATAATCTGCGCACCGCTTTCGACTTGCTGCCGTGCTACTGCCAAGGCTTCATCAAATTGATTATTCAAAATCATGCGCGAGAAGGCTTTGGATCCCGTCACATTGGTGCGCTCACCAATATTGACGAAGCCAACTACTGGACTGACGTTATACGACTCGAGGCCAGACAAACGCATGGGGGCAATTACGCGTTTACTCATTCTGCATCCTCTACTTGGGGCTCGCGATAAAACAGCCGTGGCTTACGCTTTGCAACTGCGTTTGCAATCGCACGAATGTGATCGGGGGTAGTTCCACAACAGCCACCGACTAAATTAACTAGGCCATCTTTGGCAAAACCATCGACGAGCTCGGAAGTAATTTCCGGTGTTTCATCAAAGCCGGTATCACTCATGGGATTTGGCAGACCTGCATTGGGGTAGCACGAGACCGCGGTATTGCAAATGCGGGCTAACTCAGCAATGTACGGGCGCATTAAGGCCGCTCCTAGCGCGCAATTTAAGCCAAATGTGAGTGGCTTGATGTGACGCAAGCTATTCCAAAATGCTTCTACTGTTTGCCCTGACAAAATACGTCCCGAGGCATCTGTTACTGTTCCAGAAACCATTACTGGTAATTTCACGCCGGTTTCCTCAAAAAATTCATCGAGGGCAAACATCGCTGCTTTCGCATTTAATGTATCAAAAATGGTTTCGACTAAAAATAGGTCGACACCACCGGCATATAAACCTTCAATTTGCTCGCGGTAGGTATCGCGCAGCACATCAAAGCTCACGTTACGCGCACCCGGATCATTCACATCAGGAGAAATACTAGCTGTCTTTGGAGTAGGGCCAATTGCCCCAGCCACAAAGCGGGGTTTCTCCGGCGTGCTGAACTTGGCACAGGCAGCATGGGCTAAACGGGCAGCGGCCTCATTCATTTCCCGAGCCAAGCCCGGCATTTTGTAGTCCTCTTGCGCTACTGAAGTCGCGCCAAAGGTATTGGTTTCAATAATATCCGCACCCGCGTCTAAATAATCTTCATGGATTTTTTGGATGATGTGGGGCTGCGTTAAAACCAAGAGCTCATTGTTCCCCTTCAGATCGCCGGGATGATCGGCAAAACGGGTATTTCCTGGCAGGCCGCGGTAATCGGCTTCGCTGAGCTTGTGTTGCTGAATCATGGTTCCCATAGCGCCGTCTAAAACCAAGATACGGTTATTTAATAGTGCTGGCAATTCATTGCCTCGGGTAAATACCAAATTCGAACCGTTTGATTGCATTGTTTTAATAGAGGGTTTAATCTTAATAACCCACTATTCTAATGACTTTATCGGCATCAAGCTGACTCGGAGGCTGTATGTTTGGAACCATTCCTGAATTCAATCAAAGTATGGAAATGCTCAAAACCATGTGGGGGCAAGGGGTTGCTGCCGGTCAAAATCCAGGGCAATTTCCGTTTGCCGCCGATCCATCCAAAGGCCCTGCTGGATTTGCTGGCTTTCCAGGGGTCGACATCGATGAGCTTGAAAAACGAATTAAAGACTTAAAAAGCGTTGAAAACTGGCTTTCCATGAACCACAGCATCCTTAAAACCACCATTCAAGGGCTTGAGGTTCAACATGCAACCCTCTTGGCGCTCAAATCCTTTGGGGAGGCCATGACGCCCAAATCAGACGAGACCGCCGATTCAGACAAAGAAACAAGTACGGCTAAACCACGCAAAACATCCACACCCCGTCGGAAGAAAGCGCGCGGCGCAACTTTCCTTGACGCCACAGGTGATTGAGGTGGGCAATCGCCTCGCCCATGGCAAAACTCATTTGGTGGGTGTCCAGGCTGCGCTTAAATAATACGGGGACGATATCGCGTGCATGGCGGGGCACGCTGCACGCGCCCACTGTCTCTGCCAAGCGATCGACGTGGTGGTCTTGTAACTGCTTGATGCGGTAGTGCAAACCTCTGAAGGGTTTGCCATGCGACGGCAGCACCACGGTATCTTCAGGTAGTACTGTGTACTTTACTAAGGAATCCAAATACAGTCCCAGTGGATCGGCGTCAGGCTCGGCATCATAGACGCTGACGTTGGTGGAGATGCGCGGCAGCACCATATCCCCTGAGATGAAACAGCCTAATTCCGCACAGTAGAGACAGGCATGCTCTGGGGCATGACCATAACCCATGATGATCTGCCAATGGTGCCCGTCTATCTCGATCAGCTCGCTATCCATAATGCGGCGATAGCGTTTTGGCACACTGGGAACCATGCGCTTGTAGTAGTCCGCTCGGCCGCGTAGTTTTTCTAGATCATCGCTGCTGGAAAGGCCATGCCTTTGATAATGATCTGCAGCACCGCCGCTTCCAGGAGTGGCGCCAATGGCAGCGCCACCTTGATCGTGGCTGAGCCACTGCGCAGTGAGGTAATCCGACATCGACATCCACAAAGGCACTTGCCAGCGATCGCAAAGCCATTGCGCTAGGCCAACGTGATCTGGATGCATGTGGGTCACTAATACCCTCAATACGGGCAATCCCTCCAACTGAGTTCGCTCAATCTCTTCCCAAATGGCGCGAGTTTCATCGTTCGCGATGCCGCAGTCAATGATGGTCCAACCCGCCCTGCCCTCAAACGTATCCCGAATCAGCCAGAGATTGATATGATCCAAAGCGAAGGGGAGCGGCATTCTGATCCAACGCACTCCTGGTAGTAGTTCCATTGGAACGGCTTTCTCAGGCAATTGATCGCCCCAGGGGTAATCAATTGCATTCAGGTTTATTGCATTTGGTGGGGATGGTATTTTCATCTAGGTATTGGTTTTATAAAAGGATAATCCAGTGGTTGAATCGCCTTGCATTAATTGGTGTGAAATGGATCCCATAACGGGCTTCTGTTTTGGCTGCTCTCGCACGATGGATGAAATCGCCCACTGGTCGGCTCTATCTGACGACCAGCAACGTGCAATTAATCAGCAGCTGCCACTGCGCAAATCATCCAATTCAGATAGCGTACCCCCAACCCAATTGCCTTAGCGATTCACGTCCACAATTACGCGACCGCGCACAGTGCCTTGCATTAAAGCATCGGCATACTGTATTGCCTCTCCCAAACCAATTTCATGGGAAATGGCATCCAAGGTCCTGGTATCCACTAGCGCACTCAGCTGCTCATACGCCGCAATGCGTTTGGCTTTGGGCACAGTCACACTATTGATGCCATAAAGGGTGACGCCACGCAAGATGAAGGGTGCTACGGTGCCTGGAAAATCCATGCCTTGCGCAAGGCCACAGGCAGCTACCGCACCTTCACTCTTGGTTGCTGCGCAAGCATTGACTAAGGTATGACTACCTACGCTATCCACCACGGCGGCCCAGCGCTCGCGCGCCAATGGCTTACCTGGCTCCGATAAGCTACTCCGATCAATGACTTCGCCTGCGCCCAAAGACCGAAGGTACTCCGTCTCTTGGGGACGGCCGCTACTAGCAACCACTGTAAAACCGAGCTTGCTCAGTAGGGCAATTGCAAAACTGCCAACACCGCCAGCAGCGCCAGTAACCAGCACTTCACCATCGGCTGGCTTGATGCCATGCTTTTGCAATGCCATGACACACAGCATGGCGGTATATCCCGCAGTTCCAATCGCTAAGGCCTGTTTGGCAGTAAAGCCCTTTGGCAATGGAATCAGCCAATCTGCCTTTACCCTGGCCTGCTGGGCTAAACCACCCCAGTGGCCCTCGCCTACACCCCAGCCATTGAGCAAAACGGCATCGCCGACCTTAAATTCAGGCGAGGTACTTTCCAGCACCTCCCCTGCAAAATCAATTCCAGGAACCATTGGAAAGCTTCTAACCACGGGGCCTTTACCTGTAATTGCCAAGCCATCTTTGTAATTGAGCGTCGAATAGTGCACTCGAACACGCACATCTCCCGCTGGAAGTGCTGATTCTTCAAGCTGCCCCAGTTCGGCTCGGTAGCCTTTGTCGTCTTTGTTTATAACAATTGCCTTAAACATCGTTTTCCTTTCAATACAGAGCCATACCGCTAATTTTCACCCGCAGGCAGTAAACCGTTTATCCTAACAAGCATTACGAATTATGGAGCGTTCCATGAAAAAAATTCTACTCTCTCTTGGGCTGATTACCCTCGTTATGACTGGCTGCTCTTCCACTGACGTCAAGATGTCGATGGGAAATATGCGCCTGATCCAATCTTCTGCCGCGCCGCAAGAGGTTATGAACTTCGCTATGAAAGCCTGTCAGGCTGACTTTTACATGGGCGCCAGCTTTATCTCCAAAGCATCGAACGAGTATCGTTTCAAATGCGTACGTGCCGAGGAAAATGAAATACTGACCCCCATTCCGGGCACCAGCATCACACCAAATACGAAATAAGTTTAAAGACAAAATCCTCATGAGTTCAGCTTCACCCCCCGAATTACGCAAGGCTTTTTCTAGTTTCGCTACGGGCGTCACCGTCATCACTGGCATTGGAAACAATGGTCAAGCGGTTGGTGTCACGATTAGTTCATTTAATACCGTCTCCTTAGATCCGCCTCTCGTGCTTTGGAGCCTGTCTGAGCGTTCTGTATTGATGGATGCCTTTGCAGTTGGAAAAAAGCAATTGATTCATGTTTTAGAGCGATCGCAAGAAGACATTGCCATGCGCTTTGCCAAAAGTACTGGCGATCAATTTGCGGGGGTCGAGCTTGTCACTACCCCTTCTGATCTAGCAATGCTGCCAGATTGTGTCGCCTATTTTGAGTGCGAAACCATCGCCGTTCATCCGGGCGGTGATCACCGTATTATTGTTGCGCGCATCCTGAATATGCAACACCATGAAGAGCGTGATCCACTGGTATTTTCTCGTAGTCAATTTATGGGCCTCCGCTTGCCTGAGCGCGCCCCAATCGAATAAAGGTTTTTTATGATGCGTCTTTGGGGTAGGGCCAGCTCAATCAATGTCCAAAAAATTCTGTGGTGCCTAAATGAGCTTGGGCTTAAAGAAGGCGCAGACTATGAACGCATCGATGCCGGCCTGCAATTTGGCATAGTCAATACTCCTGAATTCTTAGCATTAAACCCCAATGGTTTAGTCCCGACACTGCAAGACGAATCCTTCGTACTGTGGGAATCCAATTCCATTCTGCGTTACCTCGCTCGCAAGTATGACCAGAAAGGACGCTATCCGGCTGACATTCATAGCCAAGCCTCTGCTGACAAGTGGATGGATTGGCAACTTACTACTTTCTGGCCAGCCATGCGGCCAGCATTTTTAGGTCTGACTCGAACCCCTGAAAATGAACGGAACTATGATTTGATTCGCAAAGGCTATGATACGGCCAGCGGCCATCTTAAGATCCTCAATCAAGCCTTGGAATCCCATTTATATTGCGCTGGTAATCGCTTTAGTCTCGCCGATATTGCCTTGGGTCTCTGCGTCAATCGCTGGATCATGCTATCTGAGAAGTTTCCTGAGCGGGTGGGTCAGCGTCCATCGTATCCAGGCATTGAAGCATGGATGAAACGCTTAGAGAGTGAAACAGCCTACCTCACGGTAGCCTAGTTAAATAGGGGCAAACTTGCCCCTAAACTTGCTTGAATTTCTTGGCTTGGTGATCGGCGCCAATAAAGAGGTACATCGCTGGCACTACGAACAGAGTGAACAAAGTACCGATTGATAAGCCAGTAAAAATTACAATGCCCATCGATTGGCGTCCCGCAGCACCAGCGCCCGATGCAATCACTAATGGGACCACGCCCAAGACCATCGCTGCCGTCGTCATGAGAATAGGGCGTAATCGAACGCTACTGGCTTCGACAATAGCATCGAGCTTGCTGCGTCCTGCCGCCTGCAATTCGTTGGCGAACTCCACAATCAAAATACCGTGCTTACTAATGAGCCCCATCAGCGTAACAAGACCAACTTGGGTATAGACATTCAGCGTAGTAAAACCCAGATTAATAAATATCAGTGCGCCAAATAAAGCCAGCGGCACCGAAACCAAAATCACAATAGGATCACGGAAACTTTCAAATTGCGCAGCCAAGACTAAAAAGACAATCAGAATCGCGAAGAACATCGTGACCAAGAAACCACCCGACTCGTTCATGAACTGCCGAGATGGGCCGGCGTAATCAATTGCATATCCATTGGGGGCTACTTCTTTTAATGACTGTGCAATAAATTTAAGCACCTCTTCTTGCGATACGAATGGTGTGCTGACGCCAATAATCGTTGCTGAATTCAGCTGCTGGAAGTGATTGATGGATTGTGGAACCACACGCTGCTTAATGCTGGCAATGGTCCGCGCCTGAATCATCTCACCGCTGGGGGTGCGAATATAGTAATCCAATATTTGATCTGGATTGAGTCGATCGACTTGCTTCACCTGCGGAATCACCCGATATGATCTACCAGAAACCGAGAAGTAATTGACAAAGCCACCACCCAAAGCAGCTGAAAGTGCATTACCCACATCACGCTGGGTCATTCCCAGTGCGGCGACTTTTTCGCGGTCAATCTCTAAGACGTTTTGTGGTTTGTCAATTTTTAAGTCGCTATCGACAAAGAAAAACATACCGCTCTTGCGCGCCTTATCGAGTACAGCCTGAGATACTTCATTTAGATTTTCATAGGACTCGGTAGTATTAATAACCACCTGTACTGGCAAGCCCTGAGCGCCAGGCAAAGCCGGAAACTGGAAGGCGGCAACTCGTACGCCTGCAATGCTATTCCACTTGTTCTGCATGTCTTGCTGAAAAGCCGACGCACTGCGGCTACGCTCATTCCAATCCTTCATCAGGACACCGCCAAAACTGCTAGTCGCGCTGGTAATTTGGAACATCTGTAAATACTCAGGCTCCGCAGCAGCAATTTTTTGAATCTGATCGGCATAGGTTTGCATTTGATTAACCGTAGCATTGGGCG
>CAMDKY010000024.1 GCA_945901245.1 Polynucleobacter meluiroseus
AATGGAGATCTCAACCTGATCCTGGATTTGTTGATTTAGATTTGGATCCATATCAAACTGCGGCGTAGAACTGTCATAAGCCTCAGATAGCGCCGTATAGGTAACCGTGGGCCGCTTCAAAATGTCGGCCAAGCTGGCCTCATGGGACAACTCTTGCCCCAAAAGAGCAGCCAGTGATTGGGCTGATGTGTGTTTTGGGCTTACCCAAATGTCTTTTAGGCGCATTGTTTCACGTGAAACAGCATCTTTCTTTTTACAAAAGAAGTCCCAGCGCAGATCGTCTACCAAACCAAAGGATCGCCCTATCTCCGTCAAGCGCAAATCCGCATTGTCTTCCCTCAGGCTCAAGCGATACTCAGCCCGGCTTGTAAACATACGGTAAGGTTCTTGCACACCCCGCGTAATTAAATCATCGACCAAAACCCCAATATAGGACTCGCTCCGCTTGGGCACCCAAGGCGAGAGGCCCTTGGCAGCAAGTCCGGCATTCATTCCGGCAAGCAGCCCTTGAGCCGCAGCCTCTTCATACCCGGTTGTACCATTAATCTGGCCAGCAAAATACAAACCCTCAATCGCCCGCGTCTCAAGGCTGTGGCGCAATTGGCGCGGATCAAAGAAGTCGTATTCAATCGCGTAGCCAGGGCGGACAATGGCCGCATGCTCTAAACCACGGATACTGCGCACGAGATCCCACTGCACATCAAACGGCAGGCTGGTTGAGATTCCATTTGGGTAAAACTCGTGGGTTGTAAGGCCTTCGGGCTCTAAAAATATTTGATGGCTATTTTTAGATGCAAAGCGATGAATTTTGTCTTCAATCGAGGGGCAATAGCGTGGCCCAACGCCCTCAATAACCCCGGTATACATTGGGGAGCGATCTAGGCCGCCACGAATAATGTCGTGCGTTTTTTCATTTGTGTGGGTTATCCAGCAGGGCACTTGCTTCGGGTGCTGCTCCGGCCGACCCAAGTAAGAAAAGCAGGGGACTGGATCAAGATCTCCAGGCTGCTCCAGCATGACTGAGAAATCAATGGTTCTGCCGTCAATGCGGGGAGGCGTACCCGTCTTGAGACGACCCTGCGGCAAGGATAAGTCTTTTAAGCGCGCCGATAAAGTACCTGAAGCAGGGTCGCCCGCCCGGCCGCCCGAGTGGCTATTTAAACCAACGTGGATCTTGCCATCCAAAAAGGTGCCGGCCGTTAGAACAACTTGTTTGGCCATAAATTCCAGGTTTGTTTGTGTGCGCACCCCAGCCACGGAGCTGCCCTCTACCAATAAATCATCTACTGCTGCCTGAAATAAGCTTAAATTGGCCTGATTTTCCAGCCTGCTGCGTATTGCCGCCTTATATAGAATCCGATCGCCTTGGGCACGGGTTGCCCTTACAGCGGGGCCTTTGCTGGCATTTAATATACGGAACTGAATGCCCGCCTCATCAGTGGCTGCGGCCATTGCGCCACCAAGCGCGTCGATTTCCCTAACTAAGTGGCCCTTACCAATACCGCCGATCGACGGATTACAGCTCATTGCGCCCAACGTTTCAATGCTATGTGTAATGAGGAGGGTGTCGCATCCCATGCGCGCAGCCGCTAAAGCAGCCTCAGTGCCGGCATGCCCACCGCCAATCACAATCACATCGAATTTTTTAGAGTAGCGCATCATTTGCCTCAATAAGGGCACTGATCATATCATTTTGCCCTGTTTCACGTGAAACAAGCGCATGCTTTTGCTTATGTTATTTTTTGTAAGTATATGATTTAATGCGATAAATATGCATCCCACCCTGATTTTAAAATCAAGGCAGATACAAAAAAGAGGAATGCCTTACGTACAAAGCTGCTGCCATGCTTAATTGCTAGGCGACTCCCGAAGTGGCTCCCTGCAATGTTTGCAACCATCATTGCTAAGCCCAGAGCCCAACTTATTTTGCCCAGCCCTCCCAACATCGCAATCGCAGCCAAGTTAGTCGACACATTAACGAGCTTAGTAGCTGCCGACGCGTGCAAGAAGTCAAAATGAAAAAAACGAACAAAGCCAAACAATAAAAAGCTGCCGGTGCCGGGACCAAAGAAGCCATCGTAAAAGCCGATAACCAAGCCAAGACCCACGCCCTTAAGTTGTAACAAGTGGCTATGCTGCGCTGGGCGGTGGTTTTGCCCCAAGGAAGGTTGAAAAAAGGTGTAAATCAACAAAAAAAATAATAAGAATGGCAATGCCTTACGAATTGGCTCTGCCGGAAAAGTGCTCACCGCATTTGCGCCAAGAAGAGCACCAACAAATCCGGCAACGATGGCTGGAACAATCATTGCCCAAGGTAGCTTTACGTAGCGTAGGTATTTACGCGCTGCGTTAATCGTACCGCCAATAGCAGAGACCTTATTGGTCCCCAATAGGTTGGCGGGCTGTGCTTCGGGATAGGCGGCGAAAAGCGCGGGCACCTGAATTAGGCCGCCGCCGCCAGCAACAGCATCGACTAGGCCCGCAAAAAATGCAGCCGCAAGCAATAAGGGCCACAAATACCAGGAAAACTCAATTGCCGCCTCAAGCAATGCGACAACCCATGGCTCCACTCAGCCTATTTTGCGCATTTCTAAGTTGCAAAGAATTCTTTCAACGCACTGCGTGCAGAGTCATCAAGAACATCGAGTGGGACACGCGCAGCGCCTTGCACAATCATCATGGCATACGGCTTGGCTAGCGCTGACGCCTCAGCACATAACTGCAATGCATCGCCCGAAGAGGGTGATTGATTGCGCCAATAATTAATGGCTGCCTCTAATTCTTGAATAGTGACAAACATGAAACGATTGCTTATTTATCGCGCTTGGCAAGCATAGTGCCTCGACAACGCTTGGCGCCACAACGGCACTCATAATCTTTTTTCATTTGCTTCGTAACACGACCTTCAACATCGAGTGCATAGTCATAAAATAACTCTTCTCCTGGAACGAGGTCACGCTTGGCAAAAATAAATACCCGTGGCATATCTTCATAGGAACCTTCTTGGGCTTCGCAGTTCGGCTTGCATGAGTGATTTATCCACCGCGCAGCATTGCCGCCATGATTGGCATCAATCACTCGGCCACTCTCTAATGAAAAATAAAAGGTGTGGTTCGGTTCAGCTGGGTTGTGTGGATGGCGTCGCTCAGCCTCTTTCCAGCTAATGCGCTCACCCTCATACTCAATCAAGGGGGTGCCTTTTTTAATGGCAGTTTTAGCAAACACGCCTTTGCCATGAATGGGCGAAGACTTCACGGTAATGGAGGAGCGATTTACCTTTGGTGCTTTTAACTTACTCTTTTTCATTCATCACACATCTAGGTTTCGCGCAATCAACGCATTCTTTTCGATGAAGGCGCGGCGCGGATCAACCTCGTCACCCATTAGAGTAGTAAACACCTGATCTGCCACGATGGCATCTTCGATTTGTACCCTTAGCAAGGTGCGCGTTGTTGTATCCATTGTGGTTTCCCAGAGCTGCTGTGGATTCATTTCACCCAAGCCTTTATAGCGCTGGCGACTTACCACGCGCTCTGCCTCTGATAAGAACCATGCAAATGCGGCGCGGAAATCAGCAACCACGAATTCCTTCTGTGATTTTTCCGGATCGCCTCGGCGCACACGAGAACCAGGCAACACTCTGCCGCTAAGCGCACGTGCAGCAGCAGTTAAGCTTTGATAGTCATCGCCATGAATAAAGTCGGAGCTGATCGCTGACAACTTAAGGTTGCCATGAATGCGGCGGGAGAGGAGCAAACGAAAGCGCTCTGTTCGGTCTTCTTTTTGCACGATGACTTCAGGTGCAAGCGCTAACGCATTGAGGCTTTCTTTTAAGGCAGCGCGCAAACGCACGGCTGAGTCTTGAGCGGAGGCCTCGGTATCCAAGTTAAGCGGAATGCCGGCCGCAATTGCCCTTAATGCATCTTCATCCATAGTCCGCGATAGGCGATCAACAACCGCCTGTATAACCTGGTAGTTTTTGGCAAGAGCATCCAGCGCGACACCATCAATGATCTCACCGCTTGGTGTTTGAATTGAAGCAGACTCCAAAGCCACCTTTAATAGCAGCTGATTTAATTCAGCATCGTCCTTTATGTACTGCTCGTTTTTTCCGAACTTCACCTTGTAGAGTGGGGGCTGAGCAATGTAGATATGACCGCGCTCAATTAACTCCGGCATTTGACGATAAAAGAATGTCAGCAATAGCGTGCGAATATGGCTTCCATCCACATCGGCGTCGGTCATGATAATGATGCGGTGATAGCGCAGCTTATCCGCTTTGTATTCCTCAACACCAATCCCGGTACCGAGCACCGTAATTAGCGTCACCACCTCTTGGCTAGCCAGCATTTTATCGAAACGCGCTTTTTCCACGTTTAAAATTTTTCCCTTTAGGGGAAGAATGGCTTGAAAGCGTCGATCACGGCCCTGCTTTGCTGAGCCGCCGGCTGAGTCTCCCTCAACAATAAACAGTTCTGACTTTTCAGGATTCTTTTCTTGGCAATCGGCCAGCTTGCCGGGCAAGCCCAACCCATCTAGAACGCCTTTACGGCGCGTCATATCGCGTGCTTTGCGGGCGGCTTCGCGCGCGCGTGCTGCATCGACAATCTTGCCGCACAAGATTTTTGCATCTTGCGGCCGCTCTTGAAGGTATGCACTTAAGGCTTCAGCAACAATTTCTTCTACAGGGCCGCGAACCTCACTTGAAACAAGCTTGTCTTTCGTTTGACTGGAAAATTTGGGCTCTGGAACTTTGACCGATAAAACGCAAGTAAGCCCTTCGCGCATATCGTCACCCGATATCTCCACCTTTGCTTTTTTTGCAACCTCATGCTCATCAATGTATTTATTAATAACGCGCGTCATGGCTGCTCGCAAACCCGTTAGGTGAGTGCCGCCATCGCGCTGAGGGATATTATTTGTAAAGCACAAAACTTGCTCACTAAAGCTGTCATTCCACTGCATTGAGACTTCTGCCGTAATTTGCCCGCCTAGATCAGATGGGCGGTTGCCCTCAGCATAAAAGATATTGGGGTGGAGCACATTTTTAGTTTGATTGATGTACTCAACAAAGCCTTTAACGCCACCAGAATATGCAAAATCTTCTTCTTGGCCTGAACGCTGATCAATCAGGCGAATATGAACGCCGTTATTTAAGAAAGACAACTCGCGAATGCGCTTAACCAGAATCTCATAGTGAAACTCCACTTTTCCGAAGATGCCCTCGTCCGCCAAAAAGTGCACTTCGGTACCCGTCTTTTCAGTTTCGCCTGTTATTGAAATGGGGGATACCGAGACGCCTTGAGCCGTCTCCACATTACGGTTTTGAATTACGCCACGCGCAAACTCCATGTAGTGGACTTTGCCGTCGCGGCGAATGGTTAGTTTCAGCCATTTTGATAGCGCATTAACGCAACTAACTCCAACTCCGTGCAAACCGCCAGATACCTTATAACTATTTTGATCAAACTTGCCGCCCGCGTGCAGCTCCGTCATAACAATTTCTGCAGCGCTGCGCTTGGGATCATGTTTGTCATCAAACTTAACGCCTGTGGGCACGCCGCGACCATTATCAACAATCGATATCGAGTTATCAGTTTGAATAACAACCGTAATTTCGGTGCAATACCCAGCGAGGGCCTCATCAATTGAGTTATCTAACACCTCAAATACAAGGTGGTGTAAGCCAGTTCCATCGGATGTATCGCCAATGTACATTCCAGGACGTTTACGGACCGCCTCTAAGCCTTCTAATATCTGTATGGATGATGCGCCGTACTGCTCCACTACCTTTGTTTCTTCAGTCATATTTTTCTAATTTAGATGCGCATTGGCATAACAACGTACTTAAAATTATCAGACGTAGGAAGTGTAATAACAGCGCTGCTATTTGCATCACCAAGACTGATTTGAATATTTTCTATTTTTACATTTGCAAGCACGTCCAACAAATAACTTACATTAAAACCAATCTCAACAGTATCGCCGGCGTATTCCGTTTCAATGTCCTCTTGCGCCTCTTCTTGTTCGGCGTTGGTAGATTGGATTGTGATCCGATTAGGGGACAAAGAAAAACGTACTCCCTTAAACTTGTCAGTTGTTAAGATCGCAGCCCTTTGCAAGGCGGCTTGAAGGGTTTCGCGCGCTACGATCAATGTATTTTTATGACCCTTTGGGATGACGCGCTGGAAATCAGGGAACTTACCTTCCACTAGTTTTGAAATAAGCTCAACATCACCAAAACTGAACCTAATCTGGTTTGCTGTAAGCGAAATCTCTAGTGCGTTATCAGTGTCATCCAATAAGTGTTGACACTCTAGAATTGTCTTACGTGGAATAATAATTTCTTGATGGCCTCCGTTGCCAGTAATTGCATCAACCAACTCCACCCGGCTATATGCCAAACGATGACCATCCGTGGCTACCGCAACAACTTCTTTTCCATCAATAACTAGCAACATACCATTCAGATAGTAGCGAATATCTTGTTGAGCCATTGCAAAATGGACTTGATTAATGAGCTGTTTAAACGCCTTTTGGGGCATTTTCCAGGCAGCGGTCACCTCACCAACCGACTGCATAACCGGAAACTCGGAGGCTGAAAGGGTTTGTAATGTAAAACGGCTTTTACCGCTCTGTACCACCAGTTTCGAGTCTTTGAGGTTTAGTGTTACCGGCCCTTCTGGAAGTGCACGCAAAATATCCAGTAGTTTACGAGCCGCTACGGTGGTGGTCATATCAGTATCGCCAACGCCAAAGCTGGCATTTGTTGCTATCTGTATTTCAATGTCGGTTGAAACAAAAGAAACACGCTCACCTATTTTTTTAAATAGAAGATTGGCAAGAATAGGAAGCGTGTGCCGACGCTCAACAATGCCACTAACGATCTGAAGGGGTTTTAATAAATTATCACGCGATGTGTTTATTAGTTGCATTGTTTTTAAATCCTTGTATATATCTAATTAGTAATAGTAATAAGCTTTAGGAAATCAGTGGATAACCCAACAAAAGCTTAAAAAACAACTACTTAAAACTAAAAAAACCTGTGAACAACTTCGGTATAAGCACTGGATGGTTTTGGGATAAGGTTTGCAATCAACTCTATTTTTGCATAACACCCATAATTTTCCCCAATTTATCCACACGAAAATCCCCCACTTACACACAGACTCATCCACATACTTATCCACAGGCAGACTAAGCCTTCAGTGTTTGTTCAATTACATGAATTTCGTGGTTTAGCTGACTGTCATGCGAGCGCTCTTCAGCTATCTTGCGAACGGCGTGTAAAACGGTGGTGTGGTCGCGACCACCAAATAGCTCACCAATTTCAGGCAAACTTTTCTGCGTTAGCTCTTTGGCCATAAACATAGCAATTTGCCGTGGACGGGCGATGTTGGCTGGGCGACGCTTTGAATACATGTCCGCGACCTTCATATTGTAAAAATCCGCTACGGATTTTTGAATATTCTCAACCGAAATTTGACGATTTTGAATTGATAAAAGATCTTTAAGGGCCGCCCTAGCAACATCAATCGTCACATCCCGCCCATGAAAACGAACAAAGGCCAAGATTTTGCGCAGCGCCCCCTCCAGTTCGCGAACATTGGAGCGCAGGTGCTTTGCTACAAAAAATGCAACATCTTCCGACATGGGAATGCCCTCGGCCGCGGCTTTTTTCATCAAAATAGCAACCCGCATCTCTAACTCTGGGGGTTCAATGGCTACCGTTAAGCCAGAATCGAAACGGGAAATAAGTCGGTCGTCAATTCCGGCCATCTCCTTGGGGTAGGTATCACTGGTAATGATGACTTGGGCGCGATTGCCCAAAAGTGCCTCAAACGCATAAAAAAACTCTTCCTGGGTGCGTGATTTACCGCTAAAAAATTGAATGTCATCAATTAAAAGGAGGTCCAGTGAGTGGTAATACCGCTTAAAGCGATCAAAAGCTTTTTGTTGATAAGCCCTAACTACATCAGAGACATATTGCTCAGCATGGATGTAACGAATGCGCGCATTGGGTTTTTCTTTAAGCAAATGATTGCCAATGGCATGAATGAGATGCGTCTTGCCTAACCCTACCCCACCATACAAAAACATTGGATTGTAAGAGGCGCCTGGATTGTGTGCCACCTGAATCGATGCTGCGCGGGCCAGTTGATTTGCTTTACCGGTAACGAAGGTATCAAAAGTCAACATGGGGTTCAGCTTAGAGTGATCCTCTAGCTCAAATGCAGATGACTCGTTGGGCTCCACATCCTGGGCGGCAGATGGGCTAATTGAGGACAAATGAACGCTGCTTTGGCCCACACCAATCAATGAAGTGGAGGGATTGCTGCCGCCAAATAAGCCGGGCTGAATAAGATTGCCATCGTCCAATGTAAACAAGAGCGCATAGGGCTTGCCGAAATAGGCTAAAGCAAGCTCCTGAAACCGATCAGAAAATGTTTTTTTAGTCCAGTCCAACTTGAAACGATTGGGGGCAGCTATTGTAAGCAAACACTCACTCTCATTAAGCCCTACCAATTTAAGGGGCTGAATCCATGTTTTGAATTGCTGTGGCGACAACTCGCGCAGCAAAGTATCGGTGGCATGATCCCAAAAGCCCATAGGACTCAAGGATGAAAGGGTGGCGTTGTTTTCTAAATTACTCATTTTCGGAGGGTTGATTGTAGCGATTTTATAAAGTTATCCACAAGACTTGTGCGCGTGGAAAAGCTGTGGATAAGATGTGATTAAATAAAATTTCTCATTCTAAAACAGTAATTTACAGAAAAACAGCGATATAAAATAAGGGAAAAACCCAATAAAGTGCCAACTTAGGTTGACCTTTTGGTCGGCACAAAGGAAAATACTTGGCTTTCCCGAGGTCAATCATGAAAAGAACATATCAACCATCCGTAACTCGCCGTAAACGCACCCATGGATTTCGTGTACGCATGAAAACACGCGGTGGCCGCACCGTTTTAAATGCACGCCGCGCCAAGGGCCGCAAACGCCTAGCTGTTTAAAGCACAATCGCTTGAATAGTGCCCGCATCAGCGAATTACTAAAAACAAGCCCCAAGGTTACAAAAAGCTGGGGAGTGTATTTGGGCGCCTGCAAGAAAGATACGAATGGCGATTTAGGTATTGCAGTCGCTAAAAAATTAGCAAAAAGAGCGGTAGATCGTAACAAACTAAAACGTTTTTTACGGGCGCGCATACGGAGGCCCGGCAGCGCCCTATTAGCAACACACGACGTGGTCGTGCGACTAAAAAAGCCAATTGGCCAGTCTACCCGCGGCCGCCTTCGAGCAGCAGAGCTAATTACACTCAAGCAACAACTAAACGGGCTGATTTAAATGAAAATTATCAACCGTGCAGCAATACTGCTCATCAGGGGATATCAAATTGCGCTCAGTCCATTTTTTGGGTCTCAGTGTAAATTTGAACCCAGCTGCTCACAATATGCCTGCGACTGTCTCAAAGCGCATAGTGGCGCTAAAAGCGCCGGACTTATCGTTTGGCGATTACTCCGCTGCAATCCTTGGAATCACGGCGGCTATGATCCAGCAATTAACCCAAGCAAGATAAAAGAATAAAGACAACATGGACACAAGAAGAACCATTCTATGGGCCGTTTTTTCAATAGCCGCCCTACTCCTTTACAACAATTGGTTAGCGTACGAGGGAAAAACACCGCTGTTTGGACCCCAAAACACTAATAAACCAGAGAGCGTTGTTGCAGAAAGCGAAAAGAAAAATGATGTTCCGGTTACGACTGCAAACACAAGCAGCAATTTACCGGTGGTTGCACCCAAAACAATTCCAGCCAGCATGGCTCAGCTTGCCAATAAAGAGCGTTTTAAATTACAGAATGATGTACTTGAAATTGAAGTCAGTGCCGATGGCGCAAACGTAGTCAGCGCAACACTCCTTAAAGAGCTCGAGGCAGATAAAAAACCAATACGGTTAATGCAAATTAGCCCCGGCCATCAATATTTTGCGCGTTCCGGTTTAATTGCCGCTGGCAATGCAGAGTTACCAAACCATACTAGTGAATTTAAGCTACAGGGCACCGGTAAAGATGGTTCTGGGCGCCCTTATTTGGTCGTAATCAGTGAGCGCAACGGCGTCTCGCTTGAAAAGACCTTCATCTTAAATCCGAACAGCTATGTAATAGATGTTATGCATCGCGTTACCAAAAACAATGCCGCAGTTGGGCCATTGGTTTTGTATACCGAATTAGTGCGTGACGGCAGCAAACTAGAGGAAAGCCAGTTTTACAGCACATTCACTGGCCCAGCGGTTTATACCGATAAAGAAAAATTCAATAAGCTTGAATTTACCGACATCGAGAAAAATAAAATCAACATACCCAAGCTAGTGGCAGCTGGCGAACCAGCCTGGGTTGCGATGGTTCAACACTACTATGCGAGCGCGTGGATACCTAGCGACAAACTAAATCGCGATATTTACGCCGGAAAAATTGATACTAATGTTTACCGAGTCGGAATACAAACACCGCTCGACAATATAGCGCCTGGCACAACTACCACTGAGACGGCCCGCCTTTTTGTAGGGCCACAGCAAGAGAGCGCCTTAGAGGCGATCGCACCAGGGCTTGAGTTACTGAAGGACTATGGCTATTTAACAATCTTGGCCAAGCCCATTTTTTGGACTTTAGAGCGCATACATGAGTATGTGAACAACTGGGGATGGTCGATTGTTATTCTGACCTTCTTAATTAAGCTCCTCTTTTATCCGCTCTCGGCGGCAAGCTATAAATCCATGGCTCGCATGAAAGAAGTACAGCCGCGGGTTATGGCAATGCGGGAGGCCAACAAGGGCAATCCGCAAAAAATGAACCAAGAAATGATGGCACTGTACAAGAAAGAAAAGATTAATCCCTTGGGCGGCTGCTTGCCCATGCTGATACAGATCCCGGTATTTATTTCCTTGTACTGGGTATTGTTGTCGTCGGTCGAAATTCGAAATGCCCCGTGGATTTTGTGGATTCATGACTTGGCCGTACCTGATCCTTACTACATTCTGCCGGTCATCATGGCGGTGTCCATGTGGGTGCAGACCAAATTAAATCCAACACCACCAGACCCAATTCAGGCCAAGGTGATGCTGTATATGCCGATCATTTTCTCCATCATGTTCTTTTTCTTTCCAGCCGGACTGGTGCTGTACTGGGTGGTTAACAACATATTGTCGATTGCACAGCAATGGCAGATTAATAAGATGATTATTAAGCGGGCAATGTAGTGCCGAACTAATACAAAAGAGTGACAGCAATGGGGCCCGCATCCAGAAAAATCCCCATTGTTGCCATTGCCACCGCAACAGGCAAAGCCGGTGTTGGTATTGTGCGCATTAGCGGCGAAGATCTGAAGGGACTTGCGAACGCCATTACCAATAAAACATTAGAAGCGCGCACCGCTACTTTAGTACAGCTCCACAATCAAGAAAAGCAGTTAATCGATACGTGCTTGGCCATTTATTTTCCTGGGCCGCATTCGTTTACGGGCGAGGACGTTTTGGAGTTGCAGTGCCATGGCGGACCTCAATTGCTCGATCTGGTTCTGCAGCGCTGCCTTCAGCTAGGCAGTGCGCTGGATTTGGAAATTGCCGAACCAGGAGAATTTTCACTACGTGCTTTTCTAAATGGAAAAATTGACTTAGCCCAAGCCGAGGCAATTGCTGATTTAATTGACGCACAATCGCATGCAGCAGTTATGGGCGCGGCGCGCTCATTACAGGGCGCATTTTCAGACGAAATCAATGAGTTGGTAGAGGCCTTAACGCAATTACGGATTTTGGTTGAGTCGACACTCGACTTTCCGGAAGAAGAAATTGAGTTTTTAGAAAATGCCCACGCACGCGAGCAGCTGAGTGATATTAGAGAGCGCCTGCATTGTCTCGTGAGCACTGCAACACAAGGACGAATATTGCGTGATGGGATTCAGTTGGTATTGGTGGGGGCGCCCAATGTAGGCAAAAGCTCCTTACTGAATTGTTTGGCCGGCGAAGAAATTGCCATTGTTACGGCAGTTGCAGGCACTACGCGGGATAGAGTAAAAGAAAGCATTACTCTGGATGGGGTGCCTATACACATTATTGATACCGCCGGTCTGCGGCCGACCGAAGATGCAGTTGAGGCCATTGGTATCGAGCGCACCTGGGCATCCATTCGAGCGGCTGATGTAGTGGCATTTATAGAAGCTCCGGATGCGCAGAGCGCAGAGCTTGGTCTTCAAGCCGCAGTGATGGCAGCACTACCGACGGGTTGCGCATCATTACACTTGTGCAATAAAGCCGACCTAGTGGTTGAGCGCGCTAGAAGGCAAGAGCTTGGCCTGCTGCATGTTTCTGCTAAAACGGGCGCCGGAATTCCGGAGCTAAAAAGCGCTATATTGAACTGTGTTGGTTGGCAAGCCGGACAAGAGGACGTACTTATTTCAAGGCAGCGTCATATTGATTGCTTGCTGCGCGCTGAGGCAGCATTAAACAAAGCCAGCTTGTTCGCATTGGAGGGCAACCGCGCATTAGAGCTCTTTGCTGAAGAACTGCGCTTAGCGCAAGAGCACCTAGGTCAGATCACCGGACGCCTCTTGCCAGACGATTTATTGGGAAAAATATTTAGTCAATTTTGCATCGGAAAATAGGGACATTATGGTCCCGTACCGTTGTGGGATATTGGGGGCTACACCAATAAAAACAAGGGCTTGAGATCAAAACAAGGCCCATAAAGCCGATGAGAAAAATGCTAAAATCGACCCATTCTAGTTATTAAAAATGCGAGGGCTTTTCATGAATCAACCCCTAACGCACGGCGCAGTTTCCGTTGCCGCGCCGGAGTATGTACAAAACCAAAAACTCATCAAGTGGGTTGCCGAAGTGGCTGCGCTAACGAAGCCAGATCACATTTATTGGTGCGATGGTTCGCAGGCAGAGTACGACAGGCTATGCGAACTGATGGTTGCAGCAGGCTCGTTTAAACGCCTGAACCCAGCCAAGCGCAAGAATTCATTTTTAGCCATATCGGATCCTCAAGACGTTGCCCGTGTTGAAGACCGTACGTTTATTTGTTCTAAGCATAAAGACGATGCGGGCCCTACTAACAACTGGGTGGCACCCGATGACATGCGGGCAACACTCAAGCCATTATTCGCAGGCTGCATGCGTGGCAGAACAATGTACGTGGTTCCATTTTCAATGGGCCCAATTGGATCGCCGATTGCACACATTGGTGTAGAGCTCTCGGATAGCCCCTACGTTGCCATCAATATGCGCATTATGACGCGCATGGGGCGCGCTGTAATTGACCAGCTAGGCAGTACAGGTGAATTTGTGCCATGCATTCACACTGTCGGCAAGCCATTAGAGCCGGGCGAAAAAGACGTAGTTTGGCCTAACAACCCAACTAAATACATTGTTCATTACCCAGAGACGCGGGAGATTTGGTCTTTTGGCTCCGGCTATGGTGGTAACGCATTGCTTGGAAAAAAATGCTTTGCTTTGCGTATTGCCTCCACCATGGGGCGAGACCAGGGCTGGTTCGCGGAGCACATGCTGATTCTGGGAGTTACCTCGCCAGAAGGCAAGAAATACCACATCGCAGCCGCATTTCCATCGGCTTGCGGCAAAACAAACTTCTCCATGATGATTCCCCCGGCGGGCTTCGAGGGATGGAAAGTTACTACCATTGGCGACGACATTGCGTGGATTAAGCCCCGGCACGATCCGGCAACCGGCAAGACACGCTTTTATGCGATAAACCCAGAGTCTGGCTACTTTGGTGTTGCGCCTGGCACCAATCGCAAAACGAACCCCAATTGCATTGATTCACTAAATCAAGATGTCATCTTTACCAATGTGGCGCTGACCGATGATGGTGATGTGTGGTGGGAGGGCCTGACCGAAACGCCACCAGCACACTTAATCGACTGGCAGGGAAACGATTGGACTCCGGCAGATGGTGCGGCAGGCAAAAAAGCAGCGCACCCCAATTCACGCTTCACCATGGCGGCAACCAATAATCCAGCAGTCGATCCGCATTGGAATGATCCGGACGGCGTTCCAATTGACGCCTTTTTGTTTGGCGGGCGTCGCTCCACTACCGTGCCTTTGGTAAGCGAAGCGCGCGACTGGGAAGAGGGCGTTTACATGGCCGCTACCATGGGCTCTGAAACCACCGCCGCGATTACTGGTCAAGTCGGCGTAGTGCGTCGCGACCCCTTTGCGATGCTGGCGTTTGCAGGCTACAACATGAGCGACTATTTTCAACATTGGCTCAGTCTTGGTAAAAAGCTATCGGCTTCCGGCGCTGACTTGCCTAAGATTTATTGCGTTAACTGGTTCCGCAAAAACGATGCGGGTCAGTTTGTCTGGCCGGGTTTTGGTGAAAATATGCGCGTACTGGCATGGATATTGGGGCGCGTTGATGGCAATGCAAAGGGCAAAGAAACCGTGTTTGGTATTTGCCCCGAGTACCAGGACTTGCATTGGGACGGCCTTGATTTTTCGGCCGAGCAGTTTAATCAAGTTATTTCAGTGAGCAAGCCAGATTGGCAGGCTGAGGTGCAATTGCACTCCGAGCTGTTTGAGCAATTGAAAAATCGATTGCCAGGAGAGATGTTAGCAGTACGAAGCAAAATCGAGCAGCGCTTAGGTAGCTAATTACTGCTAGCAACATGACCGCCCCCCAGCACCACCCCATTGTGGTGATTGGGGCTGGCATCGCAGGGGCAACCATTGCCCGAGAAATTGCATCACGTGGCCATGCGGTCTGCATTGTTGAGTCTGCCGGCGCGCCGGCCGCAGGATGCTCTAACCATGCTTATGCGATTGCCCACCCGCATATTTCCAGGGGCTCGCCAAAATTACTGCAACTTACTCGCATTGCATTTGAGCTGGCCTATGCGCGCTGGGGTGATCAGTGGGTGCATCGTGGCGCACTACAACCTACGAAAGACGGCATTGCATTTGATGGCGCAGTAATAGCACAGCATTTAACTCAGCTTGGTCTGCCCACGACAACAGCTTATCCAGTAGCCGCAGAAGAGGCCGAGCAATTAAGCGGCGTCCCTCGTGCGGGCGTCTGGTTTCCGACTGCGGGCATGCTGAACTTAGAAAAAACCACAACGCAATTATTGTTGCCGTGCGAGCAGTTAACCCAGCTCTACCACCTTCGCATAGAAGCATTGCATCGGGAGGGCGATCGCTGGCTGCTGATTGATGCGGCTAAAAAAATTACCATAAGCGCAAATACCGTCATTGTTGCGGCTGGACTTTCCTCAAAGCAATTATTAAGCAGTATCCAAATCAAGCTACCCCTCAAAGCAGTGCGCGGCCAGCTGAGTTTCTTTCAAATCAATCACGAAAGCAGTTGGGCGGCGAGATTGCCTAGCGCCATTATTTGTGGCGACGGCTATTGCATTCCGGCGAGCCAATGCGATAAGGGCAAGATGCGCTGGATTGTGGGATCGAGTTTTGATGAGGGCGAAGATGACCTCATACCTAGAGACGAGAGCGATCGCTTCAACCAAGAGCAAGCGGCCGGCTTACTAAATTACGCTGTGGGCAATCTACAGGAGTTGGTGCCGGACGGGCAGTTTGTCGGCGTGCGTTGCGTTGCCGGAGACCGGCTGCCAATCATCGGCGCACTGCCGCAACGACCAGGTGTCTTTGTGGCAACAGCACTGGGATCGCGCGGCATTTTATGGTCTGCCCTGGCTGCAAAGCTCATTGCCGATCAGGTTTTGGCAGGCGACTTTGCTTTACTTACTCGCTTAGGCTTCACTTCGGCTTTGGCAGCAGCGCTTGCGCCCGATCGTTTCTTGGCAGGCGCCTTGCCGCCTTCCTTGGGCGTTTTGGCCTCAAACTCAAAACCAATTTTGCCGTCAGAATCAAGAGCCAGATAGGCCTTAAAGCCGCGCCCAGTTCGATTGGATTTAAAGTTCGTCAATAAATCCGTTTTACCATTGGTGAGCAATTTTTGAACTTGCTCAGTCGATATCTCTTGCTGCAAAACAACCTTACCTGTTTTAAAGTCACACGTTTTGCTTGGTCCCGTATTGCGCTCACAAACATAACGCATGCCATCTTCGTAAATGGCACCCGAGCATTTTGGGCAAACGCCCAGTGCAGTTCGACCAGTAAAGTCGATGGCCTCAGCATCATCGTCTTGGGCGTTGCCAAAATCAAATTCCAGCTTGAAACCAGCATTGGGATAGTCTTTGTCGTCTTCCGGAATTTCACGTAACTGAATAATCGCTGCAAATGGCCGACCGATTTTGCTGCGAAAACCCTGTAGTGGTCCTATGGTTTTGTCGCGCAATAGTGTTTCTACTTCATCGTACTCAAAAGCACGCCCACCTGGCGTCTTGCTTATCGTAAAGCCACACTTCTCGCAGGCAAAGCGGCGGTAATTTTCTTTAACAGGGCCTTTGCAGTGAGGACAGGGCGTGGATAGGGTCGCATAGTCGCCAGGGATGGTATCGCTATCGTATTCCTTGGCACGCTTTACGATGCGCTGGGTCATCTGTGCTATTTCGTGCATAAAGGCATCGCGCTTCATCTTCCCTTGCTCAATTAAGGAAAGCTTATTTTCCCAGTTGCCAGTAAGGTCCGGGCGCGTGAGCTCCTCTACGTCAAGGCCGCGCAATAGGGTCATGAGCTGAAATGCTTTAGCGGTGGGTATGAGTTCTCGCGCTTCACGCACCATGTACTTTTCAGCCAACAGGCCTTCGATGATGGCGGCCCGAGTTGCAGGAGTGCCCAGGCCTTTCTCGGCCATTGCTTCGCGCATATCGTCGTCATCCACCCATTTACCGGCGCTTTCCATGGCGGAGAGGATGGTCGCTTCAGTGTAGCGGGCTGGCGGCTTAGTTTTTAGAGCAACTGCTTCAATGGTGTCGCTTTGTACCGTCTCATTTTCTTGCACTGCAATCAATTCATCGTCTGCTTGATTGCTACGTCCATAGACGGATAGCCATCCTGGGTGAACTAAAACGCGCCCTTCGGTTTTGAAGTGATGGCCAGAACATTCAGTAATGCGCGTAGTGACCCGAAACTCAGCAGCGGGAAAAAATACCGCTAAAAATCGCCGTACGACTAAATCGTATAGTTTTTGTTCTGGTTCACTTAGGCTTTTAGGTGACTCGAGCGTTGGAATGATGGCAAAGTGGTCTGATATTTTTGAGTTATCGAAAATGCGTTTATTGGGCTTAATCCAGCCATATCCTTTTGTCTTTGCAGCAGTCTCTTTTCCATCGCCCTTCAGAATGGCGTTCGCATGCGGACGGTACTCGATAGAGTTGGCCGCAAGATTCTCAACCGTTTTTTTGACGGTTTCTAAATAATCTTCTGGCAATGCCCTCGCATCGGTTCTGGGGTAGGTCAATACTTTGTGTCGTTCGTACAAAGCTTGGGCAAGGCCGAGGGTATTTTTTGCTGAGAAACCAAATCGGGCATTGGCTTCGCGCTGCAGACTGGTGAGATCAAAGAGTTGCGGCGCGAGTTGCGTTGCAGGTTTTGCTTCTTCGCGAACGCTGGCCTTTTTATTGCGGCATGCAGCCACAATGCTATTTGCTGCCGCTTCACTCCACAGGCGGTTTTCACGCAGATCGGGCTCAGCCGCATCTTTCTTAAACTTGGGGTCAAACCATCGACCCTCGTAAACGCCTGCTGATGCTAGAAAGTCAGCCTTCACTTCCCAATAGTCTTTGGAGATAAATTTCCGAATAAGCTCTTCCCGCTCCACTACGATGGACAGGGTTGGCGTCTGAACTCGCCCCACTGTAGTCAGAAAAAATCCACCACTTTTGCTATTAAATGCAGTCATGGCGCGGGTGCCATTAATACCAACCAACCAGTCTGCTTCCGAGCGGCAGCGGGCGGCATCAGCCAAGGGCTGCATGTCGGCATCCGAGCGAAGCGCCTTAAAGCCTTCGCGGATAGCATTGGGGGTCATTGATTGGAGCCAAAGGCGTTTAACCGGCTGACTTGCTTTCGCATGCTGCGCAATCAACCGAAAGATCAGCTCGCCTTCGCGCCCGGCGTCACAGGCATTAACCAATTCAGTGATGTCTTTGCGTTTAATGAGTTTTTGCAATACCTTCAGTCGCGATTCTGTTTTTACGATCGGACGTAAGTCAAAGTGGGGAGGGACAACGGGCAGGTTGGCAAAAGACCATTTGCCGCGTTTAACGTCATATTCTTCCGGAGCAGCAATTTCCAAAAGGTGGCCAACTGCTGAGGACACTACGAATTGATCATTTTCAAAGTAATCGTCAAACTTGGTAAAGCCACCCATTGCTTTCGCAATATCACTGGCTACCGATGGTTTTTCGGCAATCACCAAGGTTTTGGGAGCGCTCCCAGCGATCGATTTGCTTGCAGTTTTGGTAGTTGCTTTAGCCACGCGTGAACCTAAAATAAGAATGGATTAGTCAAATTACAGCCATCAATGCGATAGCGATGCAGGGCATTTTGCCCGGGTCGCTGACCTCACATTTCCTTTTTTATTATTAACCGATAAATCAAGAACTGTCTAAAATACCGATTTTTCTCTTCTGCAGCAGGCTAATTTAGTTGCTTACTTAGGCGCTAAAGGATGTGTTTGATGGGTTAAAACAGGCAGTTCAGACAAAATATCACCCAGTGTGTGTACAAGCTTGGCGCCATTTTGAATCAGGCTATGGCAACCCTCAGAGCGCCCACTCAGGATGGATCCGGGCACGGCAAACACCTCCCTGCCAAGGTCTGTAGCGAGGCGTGCCGTAATGAGCGAGCCCGATCGGGCCGCCGCCTCGACCACCACGACACCCAAGGAAAGTGCCGCAATCAGGCGATTACGGCGTGGAAAATGAAAGGGTCTGGGGCCCATGCCAGGAGCAAATTCTGAAATTAGTAGCCCAGAATGACCAATCGACGCTGCCAAAGCACGGTGTTCGTGGGGATAAACGCGGTCAAGCCCGGTACCGCCGACAGCAGCCGTTCTTCCCCCCGGCGATAAGAGTGCGGCACGATGGGCCGCCCCATCTATGCCGCGGGCTAAGCCAGATACGACTAAAAATCCTGCTTTCGATAGCCCTTTTGCGAGTTCGGAAGCAATGTAAAGACCTTGAAGGCTAGCATCACGCGATCCCACAATGGCAACTGCTGGAAGTTGAAATAGGGCCGGATTGCCGCATATATATAGAGGTCTTGGCGGGTCACGCAAATCAAGTAAGCGTTTCGGATAGGCCAAGGAATCTGGATAAAGCAATTGAATAGCATTAGGGGTTCGCATAAATCAATTCTTGAGCATAGGCCTTTATTTGCCAATCAGCCCAGTCCGATTACTCTGTAAGATAATTCGTATATGACTTTGTTAACAGTTCTTCATTACCCCGATCCGCGATTACACAAAGTAGCAAAGCCCGTTGCGAAGGTAGATGAGCGCGTGCGTAAACTCGTTGCCGATATGGCAGAGACGATGTATAACGCACCCGGCGTGGGGTTAGCCGCAACCCAAGTCGATATTCATGAGCGGATCATTGTGATTGACGTCTCGGAGGATCAAAACCAGCTGATGGTATTTATTAATCCCGAGCTGGTCTGGGCAAGTACTGAAAAAAAATCGTGGCGCGAGGGCTGCTTATCGGTACCAGAGTTCTATGATGAGGTAGAGCGTCCCGACCAGATTCAGGTAAAAGCACTAGACATACACGGCAAACCATTTGAGCTCAAAGCCGATGGCTTGCTCTCAGTTTGCTTGCAACATGAAATGGATCACTTACTCGGCAAAGTATTTGTTGAGTACCTATCCTTCTTAAAGCGCAATCGCATATCCCTCAAAATGAAAAAACGCGCCAAAGAATTAGTGGGACAGCGCTGAGAAATCACCAACCATGAGGGTCGTTTTTGCCGGCACCCCCGAATTCGCTGCGCATGCCCTGTGCGCGATTGCGGCAGCTGGCCACACCGTTGTCTTGGTGCTAACCCAGCCAGACCGGCGCGCGGGCCGCGGAATGCATTTGCACGCCAGCCCCGTCAAAGAGTTAGCGCTCAACCAGGGCTATCCGCTACTGCAGCCAGCGTCCTTAAATGTGGATAGCAATGACCCCATTAAAAAAAGAGAGGCAGAGGCGGCAGTGCAAGCGATTACACAAACGCCATTTGATGCCATGGTTGTGGTTGCCTATGGACTCATCATTCCGCAGGCCATCTTGGACTTAGCAGAACAACCGGGAAGGCATGGCGTATTTAATATTCATGGCTCCTTGCTGCCCCGCTGGCGGGGTGCTGCGCCGATTCAGCGGGCCATTGCTGCTGGCGATGAGGGCACCGGCATCACCATCATGCAAATGGATGCTGGTCTTGATACAGGCGACATAGTATTGACTGAAGCGATACCCATTGGAGCTGAGGAGACGAGCGCTAGCTTGCACGACCGCCTTGCAGATTTGGGAGCGAGGCTGATGGTGCGCTGTCTCGCGATGCTGGAGACGCAGCCAGGACTGGCACGTACACCGCAAGCCAAAGAAGGCATGTGTTACGCCGAAAAAATACAAAAAGCTGAGGCCGAGATTGATTGGTCTAAATCGGCAGTAGAGGTCGAGCGCCTTATTCGGGCATTTAATCCATACCCCGGCGCAAGCACTATGTTGAATAAACAAAGCCTCAAGTTTTGGCGTGCTCGCGCTCTACCGCAATCGCTATTGGCACAATACCGCGATACCCAAGCCAATTCCCCTGGGAGAGTGATGGGCGCAAGTAGAGATGGGTTTGTGGTTTGTTGTGGCAGTGGAGCATTAGAGGTTTTAGAAATACAAAAGCCAGGCGGCAAGCGCATACCGGCAGCGCAATGGCTCCAAGCAGAAAAGTCCGAGTATGGATTGCAATTTACAAAAGCAACTGCATAGTCGTCCGGAACCAAAATAATGACGCATACGCCAGTTCAAAATTTACCGTTATCGCACGCCATCACCATCGCTGCGCAGGCGATCAGTGAGGTCATGTCGGGCAGGTCGCTAACGCAGGTATTGGAAGAGCTGGAACCGCAGGAGCGCCCAATTGTCCAAAGCCTTACCTTTGTCACTTTGCGGCGCTGGACTCGTTCACATGCACTAATTCAGCAGTACGTACCCAAGCCCCCTGCCAAGGCGGTGGAGCACGTATTGGCGGTGGCCATTACTTTGTTGCTTGATCGTACTGCTGAGTCTAAAAAGGGCTATGCAACGCACACCATCGTCAATGAGTCTGTTAAGGCGTGCGGCGAGTATGACGCAACGTTGTATGCCAAGGGACTCATGAATGCCGTGCTACGTAAAGTCAGTGCCGCACTCGATGCGCAGGGAGTCCAACGACCCGACCACAACAGTCCTGGTGAGTCCTTCTTTCCGCCATGGTGGATGGCAAACTTGAGAAAAAATTACCCTAAATCATGGCAAGCCATTTGCCTGCAGCAATCACAGCGCCCACCGCTGATTGTGCGCGTGAACCGACGTGCAAATTCACGTGACGATTACGCGGCTTTATTGGCAGCAGCACAGATCGAAGCTGAACCCGTTACGCAGGTAGCAGCCATCGCGCTGCACTCGGCATTGGCAATAAAAGAACCAATACCGGTAAGCAGCATTCCTGGATTTTTTAATGGACTGGTTTCGATTCAGGATGCGGGAGCACAGCTGGCAGCGACCCTACTTCAGCCGGCAGCAGGCGAGCGCATTCTTGATATGTGCGCAGCACCCGGCGGTAAAGCAGCACACCTATTAGAGTGTGCTGACATTAACTTAGTAGCAATTGATGTTGATCAAGAGCGACTAAAGCGGGTCAGTGAAACATTAAGTCGACTACGGCTCACATCAGGACAGACACAAAAGGTGGAATTAATTGTTGCCGATGCAACCCGTTTAGATTGGTGGGATAAAACACCTTTTGATAAGATAGTTATTGATGCGCCGTGCTCGGCATCCGGCATCGTCAGCAGGCATCCCGATATTCCGTTTCTGCGGCGTGCGAGTGACGTGATCGAGCTTCAAGGACGGCAGCGTAACTTACTGGCGGCGGGCTGGCAGGTCTTGAAAGAGGGCGGCTTATTGCTCTACATTACTTGTTCTATTTTTCCAGAGGAAGGCAAAGATCAGGCCGACTTGTTTTTAAGGGAGCACCAGAATGCGGTACGATTGAATGCGCCAGGCCAAATACTGCCCAGCCAAACGCACGATGGTTTTTACTATGCTCTATTTAAAAAGAATGGGCTATGACCCAGCGCCTTAAGCAACTACTGCTATCGGCTTTTTTGCTGATGGGCGTGGTGTTTGTGCCTAACGCCGCTGCAGAAGGCATCAAGATCAAGTTCTTTGAGCTTGAGCGTGTGGAGTCGGAATGGTTTTTAAATGCCGCCTTTCAAATTGAGCTATCCCCTGGGCTCGAGGATGCCATTCAAAAAGGGCTTGTGCTGCACTTCCAAACCGAGTTTGAGTTAACCCGCGCACGCTGGTACTGGTTTGATGAGCGATCAGTTTTGGCCTTACGCCAAACCCGCCTGTCTTACCAGCCCTTAACGAAACAATTTCGCATTGCCTCTGGCGGCCTAACTTTTACAGCGCAGACGATTGCGGAGGCGCTACAGGTGGTTGGCAGCATTGGTGGCTGGCGCGTAATCGATGGGTCCGGCATTGATCCGAGCAAGCCCTATTCGGCAGCGCTGCGCATGAGCCTTGATCTCAGTAAGCTGCCTAAGCCATTTCAAGTTAATGCACTAAACAATAAAACCTGGAATGTTGCCAGCGATTGGACACGTTTCGCATTTACGCCTGATGCGCAGTCGGTGCTAAAGCGCCAAGAGTGAGTAGATAAAAATGAGGCTGCCGCGCTTTGACAGACCCGCATGGAAGCGTCGAGCGTTGCCCATTGCGACTGCGGCAACCGGTATTTTTGCGCTTGCCTTGTTGGTTTTACTTTCTACCGCAACTTCAAATACAACTTTTTTTGATAATTATTTTATTTGGCTATATGCGGCCAATGTAGTGGTGGGTGTTTGTCTGCTGTTGGTTATTTTGACCCTGGTAGTCGTGATTGCAATACGCTGGAAAAAAGGCCGTTTTGGCACGCGCCTGATTGCAAAGCTGGCCATGATTTTTGGTTTGGTGGGCGTCGTCCCGGGCCTGATTTTATACGGCGTATCGCTGCAATTCGTATCACGTAGCATCGATACCTGGTTTGATGTGAAGGTCGAGTCGGCTCTTGAGGCGGGCTTAGAGCTCGGCCGGGCGACAGTAAGTACCTCACTGCAAGAGCTGCAGGACGAAGGCCGGATGATTGCGGATCAAGTGCAGCGCATTCCAAATCAAGCCAGTCCGGCCGAGCTAACCTTATTGCTCTCCCGCATGCGCGACCAGTTCGGCATTCAAGAAATTACTATTTTCAATGCGCGTCAAGTGGTGGTTGCGACCGCCACTTCCAGTATGGCAGCTAATGCGGTGGTGGCGCCGAGCGCAGAGGTCATGAACCAAGCCAACAAAGTGAATGGCATTGGCCTCATAGAAGAGCTGTCGGGCGGACAAGACTATCGCTTGAATGTAGTCATTCCGCTTGTAAAAGAAAAGGTGGGCAGTAGTCAAGGTTTTGGCTTGAGCCTGCAGTACCAGCGCGAGCTCTGGTATCTGCAGTTGATCAAACGGGTGCCCGATGAAATTACTAAAAATACGCTTGCAGTACAGGCAGCCTACAGCGACTACCAAGAAAAATCCTTGGGTCGTACCGGTTTACGGCAAATGTACATTGGTACCCTAACCCTAACCCTCTTTTTTGCCTTGTTTGTAGCCGTTACGTTGGCCCTATTGTTGGGCAGGCAGTTAGCGCGCCCCTTATTAATGCTGCTGCGCGGCACACAGGCAGTGGCACAGGGCGATCTGTCGCCCAAGCCCGAGCTCGATACCGGCGATGAATTAGGAATGTTGACACGGCAATTTAATGTCATGACGCGGCAATTGGCAGACACGCGTACCTCATTACAGGAATCAAAGTCCTTTTTAGAGACCGTACTCAGTAATTTGACGGCCGGAGTCTGTATTTTTGATGACAGCTTTAAGTTAGTTTCTAGCAACACGGGTGCCGATACTATATTTAGACATGACCTTACTAAGCTAACAGGCAAGACGCTGAGCCAAATACCGGCCTTGGCTGAATTTGAGACGGCAGTAAAAGAGGGATTTGCTGCCATGCAAATGACGGTGGGCCCCAAGCCCGGCACAAATGGATTGGCTGCAGAAAAGCCGAATAAAGCGAGTTCTCGGGTGTGGCAAAAGCAAATTCAGCTCCATGCCAGTAGTGAATTTGAGCAAGAGCTCGGCGTGACTATCTTTGTGCGCGGTACCGAGCTGGCACCGGGTCTTAATATGATTGTGTTTGACGATATTACTGATGTCGTCACCGCGCAGCGCTCGATCGCATGGAGTGAAGTTGCGCGGCGCCTGGCCCATGAAATTAAAAATCCACTCACGCCAATACAGTTATCTGCAGAGCGTTTGCAGCAAAAGTTGACCGGTAAAGTTAGCGTTGAGCAAGAAGAGATGATGAATCGCAGTACCGCCACGATTATTGGCCAGGTAGAGGCAATGAAGCAGATGGTGAATGACTTCCGTGACTTTGCCAAGACGCCTGCGCCACAACTTAGGCCAGTCTCCATTAATCACCTGATCCAAGAAATCTTAGTACTGTATGAGGGTAGCCCCATGGAGATATCCCTGGATTCGGCTTGCCCAGATATCTTGGGTGACCCCACCCAATTGCGCCAAGTGATTCATAATCTATTACAGAACGCTCAAGACTCCACCTTAGAAAGCCAGAGCAGTGGAGCATCGGTTGCCATTACAACGGAAGCTGTGCCATACAAACTGGCCGATGGTGTGATGCAAAAAGCCGTGCGATTTAGCATTACTGACTCAGGAACAGGATTTCCAGCTAAGATACTAGCAAGGGCGTTTGAACCCTACGTTACAACCAAAAGCAAGGGAACGGGATTGGGTTTGGCGGTAGTAAAAAAAATTGTGGACGACCATGGGGCAAAAATTGAAATTCAGAATCGCAGGCAAGGAGACGTGGTAGTGGGCGCACAGGTATCTATTTTGTTTATGAGTCTAGCGAAAGAGGTAGTTTAGCCATGGCTAGTATTCTGGTGGTTGATGATGAAATGGGCATTCGGGAGCTTCTCAATGAAATCCTGACGGACGAGGGTCATACCGTCTATGCAGCAGAAAGTGCAGTCCAAGCACGAACGGTGCGTGAGCAAATGCGGCCCGACTTGGTGCTGCTGGATATTTGGATGCCCGATACAGACGGCATTACCTTGTTAAAAGAATGGTCTAACAGTGGTCAACTCACCATGCCGGTAGTCATGATGTCAGGCCATGCCACCATTGATACGGCAGTGGAAGCAACGCGCATTGGGGCCCTGAACTTTTTAGAAAAGCCAATTGCACTGCAAAAATTACTAAAGACGGTCAATAAAGCACTTGAAAGTGCGCCAAAGCAGGCGCAGCCCTTAGAGCCGGCCGCGACCATGGCATCGTCGAGGTCAGCCCCTGAAAGCAAGCCCACCGTTGCAGCAGTTGCTCCGCCAGCGGGGGAATACATCAGCGGTATAGCGAAGACCTATTTCGATTTACCGCTACGGGAAGCGCGCGATTTGTTTGAAAAAGCGTATTTCGAGCATCAAATGCAGATTATGGGCGGCAGTATGACCCGCATTTCTGAATATACCGGACTTGAACGTACGCATTTGTATCGCAAGCTCAAAGCGCTTGGCGTTGATGCGACTAAAAATAAAACCGAAGTAGTACCAGAGTCGGCAACACTGAAGTCTTAAAAAGCCCGCCCCATTTTTTGCTATTCGTTTCGATGCAATGCATAAACTAAGCTTAAAAAATACTGCGGATATGAGCCGCGAGGCCCTAAATGCAATGGGCAAAGAGTTGCGCAGCAAGCAGCACCATCATCACGCTGGTTGTTTCGGTCATTAGAAAGAAAGCAGCCATTCAATAATGGGATAGTGAGCCTCACGATAATGAGGAGCAATATAAATTAATCTTCCCCAACTGCAAATCACCCCATCTTTAATAAAATGACACCCAGTAAAATTAATGCAGCGCCAATCCAGCGAATTGGAATGTTGGGATCGCCAAAAACTAATACACCAATAGCAAAGGTGCCGACAGCGCCAATGGATGTCCATACGGCATATGCGGTACCAATCGGAATGCCTTTTAGTGAATACCAAAGCAAGAAACCGCTGATCGCCATGCAGACACCGGCCAAAGTGAGGCCATAGATCTTCATATTAGGATTGCTCGACAGCTTGAGACCAAGTGGCCAGCCCATCTCAAAAACCCCTGCCAGTAATAGACAAAACCAGTACATATGGAGCCAAGGACAAATGAAAAGATTTACTGTACCAAAATAGCTCGCATCGCCTCTAAATAGGAGCCGTCTCTATTCAACTAATGAGCCCCAGGGCTTTGAGCGCTATCAGTGCAGCAAAGCCTATTTTTCCGGCATAAAACCAGTTTGCGTATAATCAAATGTCTTAAATGGCCTGGTAGCTCAGTCGGTAGAGCAGAGGATTGAAAACGTAGGATAGAGGACTCCGACAGTTCTGTACATTGAGTCCTAGCTGGTTGCGACCCGCCGCCCTACAAGCACCGAATCTATTGGCTCCGAGCGGTTTCAAATATTTCTAAATTGGCATCCGCAGCGTAGTGTTGGCGAGATGCCATGTTCTGAACGGAGCAAGCGTCTAGTAAGTGGACACTTATTAGTGTCCGTTGTGGCCTGCCTCCCCAGGATTTTTAAGAAAACCAGCCCTTATTTTCAAATAATTGTTAATTATAAAAATTAGTAGTAGCATGCCCTAATTATATTAATTAGACAAAAGCTCTAAATATGAAAACCAATCCATCGCCATTAATAGCAATAATTTTTACGGTTTCTATATTAGTTGGTTGTGGAGGTGGTGGGGGTGGAGGCGGTGGCTCATCTTCAAGCGCTACTCCCACAACTACTACTCCAACACCACCAACCACTACACCAACAACACCCGCAGTATTTGCAAGTCAAGTGACCATTTCATCAGATATCGCTAAGAATACATATTCAACTTCATATACTGCTACTGCACTAACCCCAGTAATTGATGATAAGTGCCTACTTACTGCCGATTCAATCAGTTATCCTGCTTCTTATCAAGGGGCATTTTCATTGCCGCAAGTAAATGGATCCTTTGCCAATACCAACGTGGCTCTTTCTATTGCTCCAAAAGATGACTGGGTAAACTCTGGAGGACCGCCTAATCCCAACTTGAATAAAGGCTGCATTACTAACCACAAAGATGCATTTATTAGTACCTTATTAAGACTTAAGGCACTTGGCGCTACATATCTAACAATTTATTCTTCAACTAGGTTAGATGATGCCTCCAATCCTAGTGTACTAGCGGGCTATTTCATATCAGATAGCGATCTTATTTGGATGGGACAACAAGCAGCTAACAGTGGAATGAAGCTCCGCTTTACTATGCAGGTAGATGTATGGGACCAGAAAGGGAATAATGTCTATGCTGCACTTGATAAACTGAATGCTAATCAACAACAAGTATGGGCGACTAATTTTCTGAGGCTGTATAAGAATATGATGCTTCATGAGGCATCTGTAATGGCAACATCGCCCAATAGTTTTGATGCCATTAAACTGGATTGGGGTTATTTCGACCCTGCTGTTTTTGCTAATAATAAGGCTATTAAGGTAAACGCCCTTGTAGATCTCTCACTGGCAATTCGCAATATCTACAATTGGAAACAATTTATTAATCACCGTACTGTGACAGACTTCTCGGTGCCAAACTCCAATCTTATGTCAGGTGCGGACTTGCTGGTAGACTCTGTAGATTTAATAGAGGTCATGCCCCAAAATCGACGAGTCATGACGCAAAGTGAAGAAAATAACCTGTCAGTTGCTTTCATTAAAAATTTCTACAATGTAGTTCCAAATTGGATTCTTACCCTAAATAAGCGGGTAATTTGGAATATACAGGTGTCAAGTCATCGCACTTTTTTTTCAAAGGGATGGATTGAAGATTGTTGTATAACGCCAAGCTATACAGGTGCGGTAACAGATTTTTCTGTTCAGGCAATTGGTGTTGAGGGAATGCTTGAGATGATTGCTGACAAAACCAGAAATGGTGGCGTGCTCTCTGATTCTGTCAACATCAGCTCATATTGGTGGACAGATACCCTAACTCCATATGATAGCCTCCCAAATATCAGCCAAAGTATCCGTAATAAACCAGCCGAATCAATTGTGTATCAATGGTGGAAAAAATAGCGGCTTGTTTTTAAATATAGTCTTTTCTTAGCCAGGCTAACACTTCTGCATCCACTCCTTTGAGAGGTCGCCCAAACCCCAATCTGAAACTAAGCTTGTAAGCGTCCCGTAACTAGACGCCGAACTTGCAAAACTCTCAACACCTTTTTCCTCATTCCATCAAGCCTCGTTAGATAGAGGATAGTTAATTGTCTGCTCTAAGTGAAGCAACTAGATTGGGCGTCTAGTAACGAGACGCTTAATACCTTGCTATTAAACCTCACAAAACCCAGTTCTATACGTCTATCTCGTATTAGGGCATTTTGAGCCCTGCTTACGACTTAAGAGGTAATCTCATTGAGCACTAAACCACAGGAAATATTGAGACTTCAGTTTGGGCCTATGTTTTCGTATGAATGCAAGATAGAAAATAATTTCATTGCCCATAAAAAACAAATTACTTTTGAACAGGCAGTCTTAGACCGATTTAAGCTATTGCTTGAACAAAGTAAAAGAGTAAAAAATAAACGAAATTACTTCGATAAATCCTTTAGTCGTCATGAACTGCTGTCAATTTAGGTCCGCTACTTGAGAGAGTTTTTTCATAGTAAATCATTGCAGCAAAATGGGTTGAGTTTGGATAATTTTGGGTATTTGCACTTGGGGTGCTGGTGGCCTGTAACCGAGTGCACTATGGGGCCGTTCATG
>CAMDKY010000025.1 GCA_945901245.1 Polynucleobacter meluiroseus
CGCCTTTCGCAATGAATCGACGGATCCCGCTATCTTCCGTGAAATGGGGGAATTAGGCCTTTTGGGCATCACCATTCCGGAAGAATACGGTGGTGCTGACCTCAATTACGTTTCCTATGGTTTGATCGCCCGTGAAATCGAACGGGTCGACTCTGGATACCGCTCCATGATGAGTGTGCAGTCCTCCCTGGTGATGTTGCCGATCAACGAATTCGGTAGCAAAGCACAAAAAGAGAAATTCTTACCCAAATTAGCGACCGGCGAGTGGATTGGTTGCTTTGGTTTGACCGAACCCAACTATGGTTCGGATGCGGGCGCCATGATTACCCGGGCACGCACTGTACCGGGCGGCTTTGAACTCACCGGCTCCAAGATGTGGATCTCCAATTCACCGATTGCCGATGTATTCGTAGTCTGGGCCAAAAATGATGAAGGCGTAATTCGGGGTTACATCTTAGAAAAAGGCATGAAGGGTTTATCGGCGCCGAAGATTTCCGGGAAGATGAGTCTTAGGGCCTCGATTACCGGCGAGATCGTCATGGATAGCGTTTTTGTTCCTGCTGAAAATGAATTCCCAGAGATTACTGGACTCAAGGGTCCTTTCACCTGCCTTAACTCGGCACGCTATGGTATTTCATGGGGTGTGCTTGGCGCCGCTGAAGATTGCTGGTTTAAAGCACGGCAATACACCATGGATCGCCAGCAGTTTGGTCGCCCCCTTGCCGCCAATCAACTGATTCAGAAGAAATTGGCGGACATGCAAACTGATATCGCTCTAGCGCTACAAGGGTGCTTACGCCTTGGGCGCATGAAAGATGAACACATTGCCGCACCAGAGATCACCTCGATCATGAAACGCAACTCCTGCGGCAAAGCCCTGGATATTGCACGCATGGCCCGCGATATGCATGGTGGTAACGGCATATCCGATGAATACGGTGTGATCCGTCACATGCTTAACTTAGAAGCGGTTAATACGTATGAAGGTACGCATGATATTCACGCCCTCATTCTGGGCCGTGCCCAAACCGGCATTCAGGCATTTAGTTAATTCAAAACAAGCGATTGAAGTAATTGGGTGAGAGAGCTTAGGCGTAATGCGCTAGCCTCTTTTTTATTGCTGCTGCGCTCGAATGGCGCTAGCCACCTTAGAAAAATCGGCATCACTTTCGCTATCCAAGCAAACGAATTGTTCCGATTGGTAGCGCGGGAAGTTACGCTGAATCGAAGACTGGTAGGACGGGTCGTAATGCGTGACCAATAGCTGATTTACTAGATCGGTAAACTGCCCTTCCCGAGCCTGCTGACACCATGCGGCGATGGTTTCTTTGCCGTAGCGAGCATTGAGCATCTGCAGCTTGCTTTCAAGTGCCGGTGTATCGCTTAAGAAGTGCTGATACTCGCGCATTAGCCATGCTACGCGCGTTGCATTGCTAGCACGTACTTCAATACACTCCCCATCGCGAATGCGCTCCATTAATGCATCTGGAACATGCACACCGCCGACTTTTTTACTCTCCGACTCCACATAGATGATTCGTGCCGGATCCATGCTGCGCAATGCATTCCACAGGCCCGTCTCAAATGCTTTCTGGGTGGGCTGAGGCGCTAGTGGATCGCCCCCCAGTACGGAGCCGCGGTGATTCGCCAGCCCCTCCAGATCGAGTACTTGCTCACCCTGCAGCTTAAGCTCGTGCAACACACGGGTTTTACCACTCCCCGTCATGCCACAAATCACACGAAAGGAAAGGTGCTTCGCAGTGGCATCGAGTTCGGCGATAACCTGCCGCCGAAAGCCTTGATAGCCGCCATCGAGCTGAACCGCTTTCCAACCAATGCGTTGCAAAATATGAGTGAAAGCGCCACTTCGCTCGCCTCCACGCCAGCAGTAAATGAGTGGCCGCCACTCGCGCGGCATAGCAATAAAGTGGGTCTCAAGGTGTTGCGCAATGTTCTTTGCTACTAATGCAGCACCGCGCTTTTTGGCAGTAAATGGCGATTCTTGTTTATAAAGGGTGCCAATCAAAATGCGCTCGTCATTGTCTAAAACGGGGCAATTAATTGCGCCTGGTATGTGATCTAAAGCAAACTCAGCCGGTGAGCGCACGTCAATAATGGTATCAAAGCTGCTAATTTGAGCGCTGAGCTCGGTCGGTACTAGTTTGGCTGGATCGTCGTATGCCGCCATCCTAACGCAGTACTTTCAGAATCGACTCCGGCCATGGCATTGACTTATTCTTTTCAAGATCAACCCAGAGCATAGTGGCGCCACCTGCGGCACACATGACCGGCACATCGTGCTTTTCTACGCCTACTAATTCCATTGTATTGATCAGATCGATGGTTGAGTTACCCATGGCCCCGACAAATGTCTTGACGCACAATGTTCCCGGAAAACTTACTTGTTTGTAAAAATTACAAAAGCCGTTGACCATAATCATCGCTTCTTTTTCAGCGATCGAACTAAATCCCATGGATGTAATCCACTCAATGCGGGCCTGCTCCATATACCGAAAGTAAACAGTATTATTGATGTGCCGATACGAATCCATATCGCCCCACCGAATGGAAATCAGGGTCTCATAAATTTGTTTCTTGTTGTCAGGAATATCAATGCGCATAGCCTAGCCCCCTTGTTCCTGTCACTCGCTTATTTCGATTTGAGCAACATGGTATCAGCGAGCTTTGACATGGCTTTGGCTAAATCAAAATCGAGTTGGGTAAGGCCGCATTTGTCATGTGTCGATAAATGAACCGTTACCTTATTCCAGCAGTTAGACCAATCGGGATGGTGATTCATTTTTTCTGCATGCAAAGCCGATGCCGTCATAAAAGCAAATGCGCACGCAAAGTCATCAAAGACAAAGGTGCGGCATAGGCAATCTGGGCTTCGTTTAATTTGCCACTGCGGCAAGTGCTGCAGTTGGCTATCTTGCTCAGACTGCGTTAGGAGGCTTGGCATCGCTTAGCCAAGCTGCAGTGCAAGCTGGTACAAATTAGTTGAGCGTGCGCCTGAACGGCAAAAGGCCAGTATGGGACCTGGCATGGTTTTTAGAAGGCGATTCATTTCTTGCACTTCCGCTGGAGTCATAGCGCTCGGCGATACAGGCAAATAGGCATACTGCAAACCTAAGGCCTCTGCTTGAGCAGCAATATCAGCATTCTTGGGTTGCGTTGGTCCCGCTTCACCATCCGGGCGGTTATTGATGACACTCTTATATCCTTGAGCAGCAATATCAACCAAGTGGCTCGGATCGATTTGGCCTGCTGTACCGAAGCTAGTGTTGTGGCAAGTAATGGCAATACTCATCTCATCCTCTTACAAAAAGCAATAAAAATCTATTTTAAAGCAGGAGTCCGTTTATTGCCGCTAAAGAACCATTCACATGCAGCCATGCCTACCAGCATGGCCAAGACAAAGATCAGCGCTTTGGTATGACCAGAGCCTAAGGCAACCAAGGCAGGGCCGGGGCAAAAGCCGGCAATCCCCCAGCCTAGACCAAATAAAACACTGCCAATAACTAGCCGCTTATCGATATCCCGACGGGTCGGTATTTGCAAGGCATCACCAAAAAAGCTTTGCGTCCTTTTTTTTGCTAAATAAAAAGCAATAAGGCCTACCAAAACAGCGCCACCCATGACAAAAATTAAGGAGGGATCCCAGGCGCCACCAAGATCGAGAAAAGCCAAAATCTTTTCTGGATTACTCATCCCAGAAACAAGCAGTCCAAGGCCAAATAAAACCCCAATCAGGTACTGACTTAAAAGTCCAACGGATTTACGCATCATGATAGTACGTGCCGAATAACAAATACAGTTAAGAAACCAGCCCCCATAAAGGAAGCGGTGGCAACTAAAGAGCGTGGGGACAAACGCGATAAGCCGCAAATGCCATGGCCACTAGTGCAACCGGATCCATAGTGGGCGCCAAAGCCAACCAACAAACCGGCCAAAATTAAAGCGCCCCACTCTGCCTGAATGTCTTGAATTGGGTGCAGACCGAATAGAAAACCCGCCCAAAAAGGTGCGGTCAGTAGCCCCAGCACAAAGCAAATGCGCCAAAAAGCATCGCTTTGCTGAAAGCGAAATAATCCGCCAACAATGCCGCTGATACCCAAGATGCGGCCATGAAAATGAATATAAAGGGCTGCAGCGATTCCTAAAAGAATGCCACCAAATAGGGCCGGGCCCGGGGTAAATGCGGTCCAATCAATTTGCATTGCATTGCTCCATTCTATTGAGCTGAGTTTGAGATGGCATGCGAAAAAAGTGAGTACCAGATGATTATAACATTATATCTAAATATATAATGAAAAAAGGGGGCTGAATATGCAATTCAAGCCCCAATCATCGGCAGTAAATTAATCTAATTATTGACAGGGATTGGGCGCCATACGCCACTGCAGATACAGTAGGCAAAGGTAAGCGCCCAATAAAAAACCTGGCAGCGCAATGAAAGAGCCGAGCGACAAAGTAGAAATGCCCGTGAGGCCCTGGCCGACAGTACAGCCCATTGCAGTAATACCACCAAACCCCATTAGCGCACCACCAACCAGGTGATTGCCGGTATCTTCTGCATTACGAAAAGATTCCCAGCGGAATTTTTTGGTCAGCAAGGCGCTAATGGTTGAGCCAAGAATGATGCCCGCTACCGCAACAATACCAATCGTTAATACACGTGAGGTATCGCTGTACAGCATGAGCCAATCAAGAGTGAAGGCATAGGGCGCAACAAAGGACAGACTCTCCATGCGGCCGGTATTGGTCCGTAAGAAAACCTCTTCTAAGGTATTGGGGTCCTCAGCGACAAAACCCAATGAACCCGAGACCCACCAAATAGCGCAAATACCCAGACCAATACCAAATCCTGCTAGCAAATTATCCAAGGTCCAGAATGATTTTTGCAGCAAGGCATAGGCAAGTAAAGCGCCGCCAATCAGCAAGCCTAAAGTTAGCTGCAACAGGGGTTTTGCAATCCCCGTTTGCGCCGCAATCACGCTGGGGATATCTTGGTTGCTGCCCAATGTGAAAAACACTTTATCAATCGTATCGGCGCGGATAACGCCCAAGAAACCCCGCATGGTCATATAAGCTGTAAGGCCCAGAACTAAAAATACCACCACCGATTTTAAGTTTCCGCCACCAATCCGGACTAAGGTTTTGCTTCCACAGCCGGATGCCAAAACCATGCCGATACCAAACAATACGCTACCGACAAAGAGCGAAAGATAAAGGACACGGCTACCGGTATAAATCGATTTGGAAGTATCGATGACGCCGAAATAGGCCATGAAAGCGACGCCAATCATGGCGACACCAATCGCTAAAGACCACTGTTTAAGGCGTGTCCAATTGGACATAATGAATCCATCGGATACGGCGCCCATAGTACAGAACCCGGTTTTTTGCATCACGATACCCAAGACCAGGGTGATTCCAAACGTCGACCATAAAACGGTCTTGCCTAAAGAGGCAATTGCTACTGCATCCATACTGAATAGCTTCTTCTAAAAATTAGGGTTTGAATTTATAAAACTGCTTATTTAGGTAGGCGGTCACATCAGCCTCGTCTTCGGGGAACATATCCAAGCGCAGTTCGGTATTGCACATCGCCACCATCGTCTTCAAGCGAGCAAAATCCTTCACCTTACGATCAGAGCGCGTGTAAATCATGTCGCCATTACCGAATCCAGTCTTTTTGGCGTGGCAGGCATAACACTTTGCCTGATCAATCGCTTTGCCATTTTGAATATTAGGGGCGGCAAAAGCAACACCCGATACTACTAAGGGCAGCAGAACAGCAACTAGGCTTTGAGCAAGGTGTTTCATTGGGCATCCTTAAAGGGGAATAATTGCCAAAAACAATAATTCCTTCTATTTTAAGGCCCTACGCAGAAAATCGGACTATTCTGCCTGAATTGAGAGGTAAACGTTATAGGCATTCATGCGGTTTGCGGCCCGAAATAAGGGCATTCCGTCGTATTCTGACCAGTCTGCCTTGGCGTAGGCCTCTTCAAATGGGTCTAAGTCGCGGGCGGCAGGGCCCATTACTTCCCGCAAATACGCCAAATAATCGCGGGTGAACTTCACGTCCGCAAGGGCATTCGTGGAGTACGTACCATGACCCGGTACTACTATTTTGGGCTTTATTTTCTGAATTTGATCGAGCGCATTCATCCAGCCCCGGCTATCGGCATTGCCCACAAAGGGGATGCGACCCTGAAAAATCAGGTCACCGGCAAACAATACCTTCTCAGACGGTACATACACAATTAAGTCCTCGTGGGCATGCGCCGGTCCTACTCGACTGATCAGGAATTCAACGCCCCCTACCCGCAGCGTTTTGTTCTGGTCAATCCACACATCCGCAGCAACCAAGCGGGTATTTTCATTCACCCAGGGTGCAAAATCGATGCGGGATGCAATCAAGCGCTGCTTCGCAGTTTCGGAAGCAAGGTAATTCAGGCCATCCCGTTGTGCATAAACCGTTGCACCAAGGCGTTTGAATTCCTGCAAACCATACACGTGATCGGCATGGTAGTGGGTCAATACAACCGCTACTATTTTTTGTTTAGTAATTTTCCGAATTTCTTGAATCAGCTTTTGCGCCAACACCGGTGAACCCAAAGCATCAATCACGACCACCCCTTTGGGCGTCACTACAAATCCGGCATTGGAGATAAAATTCTGATTTTGCTTACTGCCCATTTCAGGAACGCCTTGGACAAAATACGTATTGGGCGCCACCTGAATTGCCTTGACTTGAATTGTCCCGTCAGAACTGACTTGATGGGTGCTGGATGTTTGTGCCTGCGCTAAGGGAATGCCAGTAAAACAGGCGGCCATTAGCGCAATCGACAGAATACCAATGCGGTATCGTTGCTTATGCATTCGTGACCGACTTAAATTAAAACGCGCAGGAATTTACGGGCGAATATATGCAAAGTTATTCTTGAATTGCAAATCAGCGATTCGCACCACACCCGAGGGCGTAAATTCAGCATCCAAGCTGAACTGCTCTTTTTTTAAGTTCCGGTTCCTAAGGGTAATTTCGCAAACCTCAAAGCGCACACCCCTCGACTTGAGGGCGCCCACTAATGGACCATATTCCACATTGCTCTTTAGGTCTTTACCACCGTCCATCAGAATATCAACGCCATTGGCGTGGGTCACTACGGTTATCTTCGTATCGGGCGCTACATCCAAATGATTGCGAATGTTGCGCAATCCTTTTAAGCCTTGGACCTGCGCATCATCGATGTGATATACCACCGAGGTTTGGGCGAATGCCGGACTAGGGGCAATAAAAAATAAACTGAGTCCAAAAAGCGTTGCGAATCGAATTGCTATCCAATGTATCTTCATTCTGCTGCTCCTTGGTTAAATTGCCGCCATTCCTGGATTACCTTTAACGCCTTTAATGATCGGCTCATTGAGCTTGACGGCTTTCACGGTCTTCACATCACGTAAATGGCGTGCAATCACATCCCATATAGGCTCGCCACCAGCGTTCTTGGCTTCTTCGCTGACTGGCGCCCAACCCGCAACGCGGTAGGTTTTATTCGCATCCAAGAGTTGACCATTCAAACGCATTTCTGAAATCCGCGAGCCCATGCTACCCGCTGGGTCAATCGTGTATTGCAGACCGCCGACGCGAACCATATCACCGCCCTGCTGATAATACGGATCTGGATTGAAGAGGTTATCTGCAACGTCTTCCAGAATTGTCTTGATGGTTGCGCCCGACATCGGGGCAACGGTTGTATAGGGATAGGTAATCGCCGTTTGGTCGAGCAAGTTTTCCATGGTGATAGCTTGCCCTGGAAGCAAGCTAGTACCCCAACGGAATCCGGGGGAAAAGGCGATCTCGGCATTCTTTTGCGCCATCAAGCCATCTAAGATGACTTGGTCAAAGCTACCATTGAAGTTGCCGCGTCGATAGAGGGTGCCTTCGGATATGGCTAATTTTTCTGCTAACTTTGTTTCATATGGCGCGCGTACTTTTTTAATCAGCTGCGCCATCGATGGGTCGGCTGGCAACAAGTTCGAGAAGATCGGCAATAACTTGTAACGGAAATCAACTGCTTTACCGCCCTTCACATCAAAATCCAGCACACCCAAAAACTTGCCGTTCGAACCGGCATTGGTGACTAAGGTAATGCCGCCGCCATTTTTTACTTTCACTGGAATGGGCACGCCGTCATGCGTATGGCCGCCCATAATCGCATCAAGGCCACGCACCCGCGATGCCATTTTGAGGTCCACGTCCATGCCGTTGTGGGATAACAAAACCACCACTTTGGCGCCCTTGCCCTTTACCTCATCGATCATCTTCTGTAGATTTTCTTCTTGAATACCAAAGGTCCAGTCGGGGGTGAAGTAGCGTGGATTAGCGATCGGTGTATAAGGGAAGGCCTGACCAATAATGGCAACCGAAACGCCATTCATGTTGCGGATGGTGTAGGGACTAAATACCTGATCGCCAAAGTCAGCCGTCTTGATATTCTGCGCAATGAAGGAAACCTTGCCCTGAAAATCCTTTTGCACGATTTCCATCACACGCTTTTCGCCTAGGGTCATTTCCCAATGGGGGGTCATGATGTCAACGCCTAAATTCAGGGCTGCATCCACCATGTCTTGGCCATTGGTCCATAAGGCCGTTCCAGAACCCTGCCAGGTATCGCCTCCATCGAGCAACAGTGCGCCTGGCCTAGATGCTTTTAATTGCTTGATTAAAGTCGACATATGGGCAAAGCCACCCATACGACCGTAAGTTTTGGATGCAGCAGCAAAGTCTAAATAGGTAAATGCATGGGCGTCGCGTGTGCCTGGCTTAATGCCATTGGCTTTTAGGAAAGCTTCACCAACTAAATGCGGCTCTTTGCCGTACTGTGAGCCGATACCTAAGTTAACGTTGGGCTCACGAAAGTAAATCGGCAATAACTGCGCATGGCAATCCGTGAAATGGAGTAAATGTACATTACCGAACTTGGGTAAATTGTAAAATTTTTGGGCAGCGCTTTGGGCGCTGGCAAAGCTCGATTGCAAACTCATTCCGCCGGCCGAAGCAAAAGCCAAGGCCTGCATAAACTCGCGGCGATTCAGTGACATTTTTGTTTTCCTATTACTAAAACAGGCCTTGCGGCCTGTCTTATTTTTTTATTAACTTATTTATTTATTAACAGGTGACTGAGGATCTAAGAGTAAAGCCATGACATCCTGCATTTGCTTCTCATTTAAGAGTTTGAAGTGTGCAAAACGGGGCATATTACTGCACGCGTTATAGGCCTTTGAGTTGCTTATACGACCCCAGGTGTACTCCACAACCTCTTTGGAGTAACCACGCATCTTGCCGTAATTCCACAAGCTTGGACCAATATTGCCGTGGGAAATCTCAGCCTTGTTGATTTGGTGGCAGTTGTAACATCCGCCGCCAACAGCCGAATCTGGCTTGTCAGTCCAAGTTGCGCCACGACCACTTTGTGCAATCCGCTCACCATTTTTCCAGTCGCCGATGTATTTACCATCGGAGGGCTGTTTAATGGTGGCCATATTGATTTTCTCAATCTCGGCCCGCTTGGCACCGGTCTTTTCATCGGTCAAGTTTTTTCCATCCGAACAAAACTTCTGCGTTGCATCCTGATTAATACGATCAATATTAGCTTGACCTTTGGTCTCAAAACCCGCCTTCATCATCTTGTCAAAGGAGCTTTGCGCTTGGACGCTAGTAAATGGAATGGCCAAGAGGGCCGCAGAAATAAGTAGTATTTTTTTCATTTTTTATTCTCTCCGGCGAATTAACGCTTTAGTCCTGGTGTTTCCACAGTACCGCCATTGCCGGTATAGGCCATGTATACAGACAGCGCAATGGTGTTATCGGAAATGTAAATGGGTTCTGGGAAACGCTGCTGACGATAGCAATCGTTTAGACGGCGTTGCATGGTCCAGAAAGTGCCACTTGAAACTCGATATGCAGGCCAGTAACCCCAGCCCAGCGCAGCGCCCTTTTGTTCGGTAATGTTAGGTAAGTCTTGTAAACGAACGCGTTTGCCATTTTCTGCGTGGCAAGAAGCGCAGGAGAAATCCATGGGACCACCCTGGTAGAAGAAAGACTTCTTGCCCAGCTCATACATTTCTTTTTCTTTGGGGTGCTTGATCGATACCTTGATTGGCATTCCTTTGGAATTAGCCGCTACATAAGCAACAACCGCCTCAACGTCCTTCCGTTTGCCTTTAGAAAACCCTGCTTTGACGATTTCGCTCGCATCATAGCCTTGCAAGCGAACCATGCAAGTCACTAGGCGGGACTCTAAATCTTGCACTTGATTGGTGTCTTTAAAGTAGCGGGGCAATTCAGCAGAGGCGCCCTTCACCACACCAGGTCCCTTGCCTAGATCGCATTTCTGCAATGAGGCATTTTTAGGCCCCATGGGCTTTTTCCAAATCTCTTCTCCGGCCATCTCATATAAGTCAGCAGGATTACCATCGGCAATCATTGCGCGGTAGCGTGCTATTTCATCGGTAGCAGAGCCGCTGGGGGCTGCTGCAGGAGCGGCTGCCTTGGGTGGTTCGCTCTTTGTAGGGCTTGTACAGGCCTGCAAAAAGGCAAATGATGCAATAACAATTCCATAAGCAATGCGCTTATCCATGGTAACCCCTCGTCTTAGTGCGAATCTATCAATCAGATTAGTTAATTAAGAAACCGTTGCTTCGTCAGTACGCTTAGCGCCGCGGTTATCAACCCACGTTACCGTGACCTTCTCACCTTTAGCGCCCTTGTACTTGAAATTCAAGAATGGGTCTTTCGATACAGCAGGGCCAAACTCACCCATGAATACATTTTTACCTTGAGCTTGTACGGTCACGGTGCTGATAAACCACTGAGGGATGGTTTTGCCCGATGCGTCTTTACGCTGACCGGCTTCCATATCGTGTTTCATCAAAATCTTGACATCAACTACACCACCTGCTTCAGTTGCTCTAACGCGCATTGGATCAGCCATTTTGCTTCCTCTCTAATTATTTATTTAAACGGTCGTATGAAGGAGTGCGTATCGGTATTAACCGCCGCAACCGCCCAAAGTGACCTTGACTTCTTTCATCGACATAAACCATTTGCCATCGGCTTTGACAACAGCATAGACATTGGATGTTTGACCCATTTTGACGCGAGTCGTAACAAATGGCTCAGTGCCAGCAGGAATATAAAACTGGGCTGCGAGTGCGCTCGGGTTTTTCTCAACCAAGATCGCCATTTGCTCCGCCTTCAGTGTGCTTGTGATTCCAACCGGGACCACAGCACCATTTTCAGCAATATCAGGGGCTACCAAGGAAACCGCGCTTGAACTCGCAGGCTTACCTGCATTGAGAACCTTGAATACATCGTCCAAGCTCTTGCCTTCAAAAGCGGCTTTGTTCCACTCTTGGGCTTGGGCTTCTGAAATTAAACCGGCTGAAGCCATCAGGCCAAAGACCGCAGAATACTTTAAAAGATTACGGCGTTGCTGATTCATAAACACTCCTTTATTAATCTGTTTTATTACTTACTTTTTAATCCACTATTACCAATTGATGTATCAGTGATTTTACTCACTTTTACTTACCCGTCAGCATCCACTCCACCAATGCCTTGTTATCTGCATCCGATAATTGATCTTGCGCAGGCATTGGAATGGCACCCCAAGCGCCTGCCCCGCCTTTTTTCACCTTCGCCATCAACTTCGGCACTGCGTCGGCCTGAACCTTGTATTTGGTAGCCACCTGCTCAATTGATGGCCCTACCAACTTTGCTGCAGGTGCGTGGCAGGCGGAACAGTTCTCTTTCTTAAAGAGTGCAGCAGGACCTGTTAGCGCAGCTGCCGTAGACACCTTTACGATACCCACAGCACCAGGTCCTGGCAATTTGCTGAGAGGTGGCTTGGTCGAATCTGCGCCTAGATAAGGGCCATACTCGCGATTTTGCAGCGCAATATTTTCATGCGCATTGCGAGCATAGTCCGGCAAGGTCGAGCCAATTTGCACAAATGGAACGCAGTTGTTCATGCAAGGCTTGGCATTAACATCTGGCTTGCCACTCACGCTCCACAAACCATGTTGCTGCGTCATGCCATTGCGGTTGGGCATCATGGCTTGCGCTTGCTTCATATTGGCATTGCTGAGAACAAAGGTATCGGGAACGATCTCACCCAAATAAAGGATGTAGGCGACTAAAGCATAGGTGTCGTCGTAACTCAGCGAACGCGGTGCATTCCAGGGCATGGCACGGTAGATGTAGTCCCAGAGGGTGGAGATCGTTGCCACCTTCATTAAAGTAGTGCGCTGTGGCTGCTTGTTGTCGTTTAGGGCAGCTACCCGCCCTGTCTTGATGTCGTCTTTCGTCGTGCCGCCGGCAATGGGTGTAAAGACTTCATTGGACTCACCGAAGGTGCCGTGGCAACTGGCGCATTGCGCTTCCCACAGCGTCTCCCCTTTTTTGACTGAGCCCGAACCATTGGGCAGACCCTTAAAATCCGGACGAACATCAATGTCCCAAGCAGCTACCTCGGCTGGCGTTGCTGCCCTGCCAATGCCAGGAAACTTCGTTGTACCCGATGCCGCACCTTGCGCATAGGAAATTCCAGCGCTTAGCATAAGTGCTGCTGCGAGACCCAGACTCGAGCCCAATTTACCCAACTTGTACATTGCTTACCTCGCCATTAGAGTCTAATTTCCACGATTGAATTGCATTGTTGTGATAGATGGAGCGGGTGCCGCGCACATCACGCAATGCTTTGATAGTAGGCTGCACGTAACCGGTGTCGTCCATCGCGCGCGACTGCATGATGGTGGGCGAACCATCCCAAACCCAGTCGATGTTAAAACGCGTCACTGCTTTAGTCAGTACCGGCGTCTCCAAGCGAGCTGTTCTCCAGTTATTGCCACCATCAAAGGAAACATCAACGCGTTTAATTTTTCCACGTCCCGACCATGCCATACCGGTCACGTTATAAAAGCCTTTATCGAGTAACTGCTGACCACCCGATGGCGTTGTAATCACCGATTTGCATTCCTGAATCGAGGTGTACTGGCGATGCAAGCCATTGGGCATCAAATCAATGTAATGAATGGCTTCGTCTTTAGCGCCATAAGGCATATCGCCCACCTCTAAGCGGCGCAGCCATTTCACCCAGCTCACGCCTTGAACACCCGGGACAACCAAGCGCAGTGGAAAACCATTTTCAGGGCGCAGCATTTCGCCATTCATGCCCCAAGCGACAATCGAATCCTTGAGGGCGCTATCTAAGTTGATAGTGCGGGTCATGCCGGAACCATCGCCACCTTCTGCTAATAAGTATTTCCCTTTTTTCAGATCAACGCCGCATTCATCGAGCAAGACCGAAAGCGGCACGCCAGTGAATTCGCAGCAGGACAACATGCCGTGGGTGTATTGCACCGTAGGCACAGCAACGTTGCCCCATTCCAAGCCAGTATTAGCACCGCATTCAATAAAATGAATGCGCGAAACGGATGGCATACGCATTAAATCACTCATGGTGAACACCCGTTCGCTTTTAACTAGGCCGTTGACCATTAAGCGGTGCCTATCAGGATCCAAGTTGTACCAACCCTGATGGTGGCGCTCAAAGTGCAAACCATTGGGGGTGATGATGCCAAATAGGCCCTGCAATGGCGTAAAGGCAACCGATGCGGCAGAAACGCGTGTTAAGCCGGGAGACTCGCGGCGAATTAAATTCGATTCATATACGGAAGGCAGACCATAAGGCATGGTCGCGACATTTTTACCTAGGGTGGTTTGCCATTCTTGTTTTTCTAAAATGGCTGGATCGCCTGCGCCCGATGCGAATGCAGCAGGTGCTGCAGCCAGACTAGCGGCACCACCAATCGCAGACAAAAAGCCTTTGCGTAAAAAGCCACGGCGATTTTCATCGAGGCCGTTCTTATTTACATCCGCAACAAATTCATTGGATATGAAATGCTCTGGCGCTTTGCGAAGCCGAGTTTGACCCTGGGGCTTTTCAATGTATTGGATATCGTCTGATGTCAGCTCCAGTTGATTCTTATTCATTGTTTTAAAGACTCACTTAATAATTAGTTAAAAAATTACGACTTAATTTCTTCTACAACCCGGGCGCAAACGCTTTGGCAAATTTCTAAGGTGACTTCATCTTCAATTGCGTAATACACCGTAACGCCCTCTTTGCGACGTGCCAATATGCCAGCTCGATGCAGTGCGGTTAGGTGACGCGAGACATTGGCCTGACTCGATCCAGCTTGCTCCATCACTGTATTCACGGACCGTTCACCGCCGCACAGGATGAAAAGAATTTTTAGACGGGATGGCTCAGCCAAGAGGCTGAAAAATTGGGATACTTTGGAAAACACCTGCTCCATCTGGGCTGGACTCAGGTCTTTGGTTTCCGGTGGAATGAGTTTGCTCATGTGTCTATTTTTTGATACAAGACCACTGTAAATATGCATTGTAACGTATTGATGCATATTTAACGCCTTACGAAGGTCTATGGCTATAGTGAATTACCCTAGGTCATACAGTCAGAAATACTGCACTTAGGCCCTAAAATTGTGGCGTGCTGGATACCGATGCAATTTTTCTCTCGTTCAAGTTGGCCCTATACACCCTGGCGATCATGTTGCCCCTGGGCATTTGGCTAGCTCACCGCCTGGTCCGAATGGGTAGGGCAAAACCATGGCTTGAGGCCCTTTTGGCCTTGCCGCTGGTACTGCCACCGACCGTATTGGGCTATTACCTCCTCGTGGGCTTTGGGGATACCACCCTCTTTGGCTACCCCCTGGTCTTTTCCTTCGGGGGCATCTTACTGGCTTCCCTGATTGTTAATTTGCCTTTTGCGGTGCAGCCAATCCAGAGAGCCTTTGAGTCAATTAACCCAGAAATTCGGGAAGCAGCCGAGGTCAGCGGCTTGTCGACATGGCAAACCTTTCGCCTAATAGAACTGCCCTTGGCCTGGCGCGGCGTTACGAGTGCTGCCGTAATGACCTTTGCCCATACCTTGGGGGAATTTGGCGTCATTTTGATGGTGGGCGGCGCCATTCCCGGAGAAACTAAAACGGTGTCCATCGCCATTTACGATAAGGTTCAGGGCTTTGATATTGCCGGTGCAGGGCTGCTGTCTCTCCTCTTACTCAGCACATCGCTGATTGCGATTGCCCTCTCCTACGGTGTATTTGGCAGGCGCAAATCATGTTAAAGCTGCGCATACACCAAACTACACCCATGCCCCTGCAACTCAATATCGAGTGCGCCAAAGGTGAACTGCATGCGCTGGTCGGGCCATCGGGTAGCGGCAAAACATCGGCACTACGTACCATCGCTGGTTTACGCAATCCGGCCCATGGCCAAATCGAATGCAATGGTGAAATTTGGTTTAGTGCAGAAGAAGGAAACAAGGTTAAATCACTTGCCCTATCGCCAGCCCAGCGCTCGTGCGGACTCCTGTTTCAGCAATACGCCCTTTTTCCTCATCTGTCCGCCATTGATAATGTAAAGATTCCTTTGCAAAATACAGGGCATACGGCTTCAAAAAAACAAGCCATTGCACACGATTGGCTGGAGCACATGGGAATTGCTGAGCTCGCGCAGCGCATGCCCAATCAACTCTCCGGCGGGCAGCAGCAACGCGTCGCACTGGCAAGAGCATTGGCACGCCAACCCAAAGTCTTACTATTAGATGAGCCTTTTTCTGCGATCGATACGCCAACGCGGCAAGGCCTTTACAAAACATTGGCGCAATTGCGACGCGATTTACAAATTCCAATTATTTTAGTCACACACGATTTGCGTGAGGCAGGCTTGCTTGCTGATCGCATTACGGTCATCGATCGCGGCATTGGTCTCCAAACAGCCAGCCCCCAGAACCTGTTTCAAAAACCCCGAAACTCCCGAGTGGCAGAGCTAGTGGGCATCAGCAATTTATTCCAAGGGGAGTTTAATCAGGGCAAGCTGCATTGGCACGGTACAGAGCTTGCACTTGAGGTCATCGATAAAAATAAAATTCCGGCCAAGAGCATGGTGGCCTGGGTCATCCCGCAAAGCGGCATCAGTGTCTCAAGGGAAAAATCCGCCCACAGTCAACATGCCTATGTTGCTGAGATGAGTGCGATTGGGCAAATCGCAGTGATTGAATTTGCAATACCAGCGAGTGATCAAAGGGTAATCTGGGAAGCTTCCGCAGCCGAGGTGCGGCGACTGGAGCTAGCGGTCGGCGTGAATGTGGAGCTTGAGCTTGATGGCAAACAAATCCACATCATGCCTTTGCGGCCCATTAATGACCCACGGCGCTTTACGACCATCGCATCCAGCTAAGGTGCTGCTAAATTTACCCTTGCTCGATGCGATGCGTATTACGATTTACTATTGGTATTGATTCCCAGAAGCGGATAAGCTGGGCAGAAACGAAATACGCCCGTTAATACGGGGATAACACCAATCCAACCCCACATGCCAATCGTGCCAGTAGCGGCAAGGGCAATTAAAACAAGGCCTGCGATGATTCGCATGGTGCGATCTATATTGCCTACGTTGCATTTCATGATGAACTCCTGGTTGTAATGAATCGGATTTATTTACGGCAATAGTGCTTGTAAAGCAGTGTCATAACATCAATCGCAATGGCGCTCGATAAGGAGTAATAAATTAATTTGCCATCACGGCGCGTTTCAACTAATTCCTCATTGCGCAATACCGTCAATTGCTGCGACAGTGTCGGCTGATGTATATCTAATAAATTCTCGAGCTCGCCAACGCACTTCTCACCTTGGCTGATTTCACAGAGAATGAGCATGCGATCCGGGTTCGACAATACCTTCATCAATCGGCAGGCCTCATCAGCCGAAGTGCGCATGCGTTCTAAATCAATGGTTGCTGGCATGAATAACTCTTTTCGTCCTAGTTGGCTTACAGCGCGTTTAATGGAATCTTTAAATACGCCGTACCATTACCCTCTGCTTTAGGCATATGGCCTGCACGAATGTTGACCTGAATCGAGGGCAAAATAAGTACCGGCATTTCGAGTCCGGCATCGCGCTTATTGCGCATCGCCACAAACTGCTCTTCCGTAACACCATCATGCACATGAATGTTGCTCTTTTTTTGATCAGCGACGGTGGACTGGTACTCAGGGGCTCTGCCATTGGGTGGGTAGTCATGGCATATGTACAGCTTCGTATTCGGCGGGTACTTTAAGATGGATTGAATGGAGCGATACAAATTGCTGGCACTGCCGCCAGGGAAATCACAGCGCGCCGTACCTACATCTGGCATGAATAAAGTATCCCCAACAAATATGCTGTCGCCGATTTCATAGGCCATGCAGGCAGGGGTATGGCCCGGAACATACAAGGCCTTGAACGATAAATTACCGAAGGAAATAGGCTCACCCTCTCGGATGAGCGCATCAAACTGCGAGCCATCAACCGCAATATCGTCTAAATTGAAGACGCCCTTAAATACGCCCTGCACGGTGGTGATGTGATCGCCAATCGCAATTTTGCCACCCAGTTTTTCCTGAATATAAGGAGCTGCAGTCAAGTGATCAGCATGCGCGTGGGTTTCTAAAATCCAGTCCAGCTGCAGGCGATTTTCTTTTATAAAGGCTATCACCTCATCCGCTGATGTTGTATTGGTGCGACCTGACTTGGGGTCATAGTTCAGCACGGAGTCAATCACAATGCATGCCGACCCTTTAGACTCGTACACCACATAGGTGTAGGTCCACGTTTGTGGGTCAAAAAACGCTTTTACGATGGGCTTTGGTGTGTTCATGTTGTTAGTATAACATTATATTTAAATATATAATATAAATATATCATCAATCATTTAAGTGGATACTACAAGTCATGGAAAGCATCAATGCAATTAGCGTAGGACTTGGGGTGTTCGTTGGCTTGATGATGGCCCTCACTGGGGCTGGCGGGGGCATTCTCTCAGTGCCTTTATTGGTATTTGGACTTAATCTAAGCGTTGCCAGTGCGGGGCCAATCGGTCTGTTGGCGATTGCACTGGCAGGCTCACTGGGAGCAATCCAAGGTTTACGCACCAAGTTATTGCGTTATCGCGCCGTCTTGGTCATGGCCACGCTGGGAATTCTCATGGCACCAATAGGTTTATATGTTGCGCATCGAGTCCCTAATACCCCTCTTTTGCTTGTATTTGCCGTCCTTCTCGTGATCGTATCAATACGAATGCTGATACAAGCCATCGACGAGATAAAGGGTAAGCCCCCAAAAGATGTTCCCAATCCGCCCTGCATATTAGATCATTCCATAGGGCGTTTAATTTGGTCCGTACCCTGCGCACGCGCGCTGATGGGCTCGGGTGCCATAGCTGGATTTTTATCTGGATTACTGGGTGTTGGCGGTGGTTTCATCATTGTTCCAGCCCTCAAAAAATTAACCGATTTACCGATGCAATCGATTGTTGCCACGTCGCTAGGCGTACTGGCCTTAATTGCAATCACAGGCGTTACTAGCGCCGCAATAGCGGGCCATTTGAATTGGCCGATTGCCATTCCATTTGCGGGTGGGGCTATTGCTGGAATGCTGCTCGGTAGCTTCATTGCAAAACAAATCAGCGGACCACGCATACAACAAGCTTTTGCAATCTTTACCTTTATGATTGCGCTCAGCTTGCTGTATAAAGCACTCTATTAAAGGAACGATCGATGCAAATCAGCTGCCCCCATTGCCACAAACAAAATCGCTTTCCAATTGATCGGCTTACGCAAGATCCGATTTGTGGTGCCTGCAAAAATAGTTTGCTGTCTTTACCAATTGAATTGAATCAAGCTAATTTTGCAGAGATGATTGATCAATCCGATCTTGCGGTCTTGGTTGATTTTTGGGCGCCATGGTGCGGCCCGTGCACACAGTTTGCCCCCACCTTTACGGCAGCCGCCCAGAAATTTGCAAACCAACTGATATTTGCCAAAGTCAATACGGAGCTAGAGCAGCAACTGGGTTCGCAGTTTCAGATTCGCTCCATCCCAACCTTGGCAGTCTTTAAAGGCAGAAAGGAGCTTGACCGACTGTCTGGCGCCTTAAGGCCTGCGGAACTCGAGCAATACATCAATACCATCTTGCGAAAATGGAGTGCCTAAGGGTTTAAAGCGGCTTACGCGCTACTAGCCCAAGTAAAGCAGACATCCCGGTATGTTTAGTACCCTCGGAAAGTATTTCTTCATACACGCGTAAATCAATCACCTCAAGTTTGCCAATCAAGCTACGGATCATATCTTCTGTATACAGGTGTTCCAATATAGAAGGGCCACCGGTTTTAAATTCCAATTGTTTGGGGGTGTAGCCCTGAAGAATGAATAATCCACCAGGCTTAAGGCTCGATACCATTTGCGCAAATAAACGCACACGCATCACCGGGTTAGCAAACTGAATAAATATCCCTACAACTGCATCGTACTGTTTTGCCTGCCAATCCCAGTCATCGGTTGATGCCAAGGTAAAGTCAACCTGAACTGCCTCGTCATTTGCAAGCGCCATTGCTTTACTAAGGGCAACTTCAGACAAATCAAATGCGTTCACCTGCATACCCTGCTTTGCTAGCCACACACTGTTTCTGCCTTCGCCATCGGCTACGCAGAGCACGGAGTCTCCTGCTTTTAGATGGCGCTTTGCTTGCGCTTGAAGGTAGACATTAGCCGCTTTACCAAAAATATAATCTGGGCTATTAAAACGTTGATTCCAAAATTGGGTGCTATCCGAGCTTTGCATTGTTATGGTTAAAGTGGGCTGCGTGAATAGCAATTAGAAAGGTTGCCTAAGCAACCTTTTTGTTTACGAGAGGGAAGGATGAATGAAAGCTGCGCTCATTTACTTTTTAAAACCGCCTCGCAAATCATTAATCAAATCGTCGACGTTTTCAAGCCCAACTGCAATTCGTACCAAGCCCTCAGAAATGCCTGCGGCTTTTCTGGCTTCGGGCGACACGCGGCAATGCGTCGTTGTCGCAGGATGGGTAATGGTTGTACGGGTATCGCCTAAATTGGCCGTAATCGAACACAGTGCAGTTTGGTCAATTAACTTAAAGGCTGCTTTCTTGCCGCCTTTAAGAACAAAAGACAAGATGGCGCCCCCTGCTGTTTGCTGCTTTTTAGCTAACGCAAACTGCGGATGGGATTTAAGCCCAGGATAGTAAACGGCTTCGACGCCATTTTGCTTCTCCAGCCACTGCGCTAAAGCAAGTGCATTTGCGCTTTGCTGTTTCATGCGCAAATCCAATGTTTCCAATCCCTTTAAAAATACCCAGGCATTGAATGCCGATAGCGTTGGACCGGCAGTACGGACGTAGGGAAATACTTTATCCATGATGAAGGATGTTTTACCCACAATGGCGCCGCCTAGCACCCTGCCCTGACCATCTAAATACTTGGTAGCCGAATGAATGATGACATCGGCTCCTAAATCGAGCGGCCGCTGCAATGCGGGTGTACAAAAGCAGTTATCCACCACGAATAAAGCATTGGCTTTATTTGCAATCTTGGCAATCGCCCGAATATCAGCAATCTCCGTTAAAGGATTGGAGGGTGTCTCTAAGTAAAACAATCGGGTATTCGGCTGCACCGCTGCTTGCCAGGCCTTGTTATCTGACAAATCAACGTAGCTGGTCGTAATACCAAAGCGATTGAGGATGCTGCCAAAGAGCTGAATGGTTGCGCCAAACACCGATCGCGAACACACCACGTGGTCACCTGACTTCAGGTGCGCCATGGCGGTGGTCATGATGGCCGCCATTCCAGAGGCCGTCGCAATGCAGGCCTCGCCGCCTTCCAATGCAGCCAAGCGATCTTGAAACATGCTAACGGTTGGATTGGTAAAGCGCGAGTAAATGAAGCCAGTCTCGGCGTTTGCAAAACCCAACTCGGCCTCTTCAGCACTATTAAAACAAAAGCTCGAAGTTAAGTACAAGGCCTCGGAATGCTCTTGATACTCCTGCGAGCGACGCGTCCCCGCACGCACAGCCACGGATTCGGGGGCAAGTGCCCTTAGGTCTGGAGAACGACGTTTCGGAATGGGTTTGCTAGCCATAGTGCTAGTGTACTTAATCTTCGGTTGCTAAGTGCAAATGAAGCTGCGAGCGGGCAAAGTCACCTGGGTCTTTTTGGCGATCTGCCTGTGCTGTATCGCTTGTACGTGCTGCCTCAAGGGCGTCAAGATAGGAATCGTTGATATCACCCGTAATGTAGTGACCATCAAAACACGATGCCTCAAAGCCGTTTATGTCGGGATTAATATCGCGCACTGCCTGCTTCATATCCTCAACGCTCTGGTAGATCAACTGATCGGCACCAATCATCTTATTAATTTCGGCATCGGTACGGCCGTAAGCTACTAATTCACTGCGGGTTGGCATATCAATGCCATACACATTGGGAAAGCGCACAGGAGGCGCTGCCGAAGCAAAGATCACTTTCTTGGCGCCGGATTCACGCGCCATTTGCACAATCTCATAGGAGGTAGTGCCCCTAACGATGGAGTCATCAACAATTAATACTGTCTTGTCTTTGAACTCAATCCGCATAGCGTTCAGTTTTTGGCGCACGGATTTACGACGTACCGCTTGGCCAGGCATGATAAAGGTACGGCCAATGTAGCGATTCTTAAAAAAGCCTTCACGGTAGCTAATGCCTAAACGCTTTGCCACCTGCATGGCAGCCGGCCGGCTGGAATCGGGTATGGGCATGACAACATCGATCTCACTCACATCCGTTTCAGAACGAATTTTTTCTGCCAAATAATCGCCCATGCGCATGCGCACGTTATAGACCGTAACACCATCAATCGTGGAGTCTGGCCGCGCCATATAAACGTATTCAAAAATACAGGGATTGAGTGTGGCATTGGGTACACACTGATGGGCAATAAAATTGCCATCCAAATCGATGTAGATTGCTTCACCTGGGGCCACATCCCTTACAAAGGTAAAGCCCAGGCCCTCTAAGGCTACTGATTCGGAGGCGATCATCCACTCGGGACCATCCGGACCATCAATACGGCCAAGGCACAATGGGCGTATACCAAATGGATCCCGAAACGCGAGCAAACCATACCCCGCAATCAAGGAAACGACGGCGTATGAGCCGCGCACCCGACGTGTAAGCCCAGTTACTGCCTTAAACATCGACTGCTCATCAAGCGCAGCACTATTGGTTTCTTTTTGCAACTCATCCGCCAGGACGTTAAGCAATACTTCCGTATCGGAACTTGTATTGATGTGACGGCGATCACGGTAAGCCATCTCAGTCCGCAAGGCAGGCGCATTGGTTAGATTGCCATTGTGAGCCAAAATAATTCCATAGGGTGCACTAACGTAAAAGGGCTGGGCCTCTTCTTCACTGCTCGCCGATCCAGCAGTGGGGTAACGTACTTGGCCAATACCAACATTACCAACCAAACTGCGCATATTTCGGGTACGGAATACATCGCGTACCAAGCCATTGGCTTTGTGCATCGTGAAGGAATTGCCATTCATCGTAGCAATACCAGCTGCATCTTGACCGCGGTGCTGCAACAGCAGCAAGGCGTCATATAGCAACTGGTTAACCGGGTAACGCGAAACACTTCCGACTACGCCGCACATATGACTTAACTCCCTGGGGGTGGTGGTACAGAAATAACGCCGGCAGGCGCACTCAACTTCGCGGCCCAATCGGCCGGTAACCACACTTGAATTACTGCCATCGCCACGTCAATCGCCGGGCGAGTAATCGCATTTTTCCAGGCGCTGGTTTGGGGTACCGGCGTCAATACTGCCAATGTCGATAAAACAATCACCACAAAAGCGCCCCTAACAAGCCCAAAAGCAAGGCCTAAAAAACGGTCGGTGGAACTGAGGCCAGCCGAGGAAATTACTTTTTGAATCATTGATCCAATGAAATTGCCTGCAATTAAAACCAATATAAATAGAATAAGAAAGCTCAGGCCAAGGCGGACCATTTCATCCATCTGAAAAGTAGATAGCCACTCCAGTGCTAAATACGTACTGTAGTGGTATGCAACCCATGCAGCTGCAAACCAAGAAACAAGCGCAAGCACCTCTTTAAAGAAGCCGCGATAAATTCCGACAAAAGCGGAAACCAGCAATACGGCAAAGGCGAAATAATCAACCGAAGTGAACTTAAGGGCGCCAATAATTTCCATTGTCTATCCCCTATTTAAGCAGGCAATCACTGCTTGCCCACTTCAACGATCCGTGGAGTTAGGCCCATTGCCCTAATCTTCTTTTCAGCCGCATCCGCAGACTCTTTGTCTGAAAATGGTCCGGCGCGCAGTGCGATCAGTTTCGCTCCATCGGCACCTGTACGATTTAGAACGTAATTTGGAATTTTTTGTTCCTTTAACTTAGCAATCCAACCGTTTGCGCGCTCCTCTGATGCAAATGCGCCAATTTGAATCACAAACTTTCCAGCTGAAACGCCATTGGCGCCCGAATTAGCAGCCGCACTGGATTTAGTCGCTACAACGATTTCCTCTCCGGCGGCAAGTCCCAAGGTTTTGTCAGCAGTACCAGCTGCGTTTGCTTTTGCCGTACTGGGCGAGGGAGAAGCTGACGTAGGTGCTTTACTTGCTTCCTTTATCTCGCTAGTTGGCGCTGGAACCGGCGCAGCAGATGTTGCTGGCGGCACTGCTTTTGGTTCTTCGACTTTGGATTGCGCAACCGGGGGCGAAACTGGTGTGACAGGTGATGTTGCTGGGAGACTGCTAACAATGGTTACTGCGATGTCGTTGCTAACCATTTTTGGTTTGCTATCTAGTACCTGGGGCAAGACAACAATGGCGACGAGCACTAAAACAGCGGCACCAATCAAGCGATGCCGTGCACGCTGGTGCTCTGGATCTTCCGTCAATACCGAATCATCCCCGGCTGAGCGCGCATTGCGCCCAGCAAATTTATTGCCTGCACGCGACCGTGTGAGCACTTCAGCTGGACCGGTATCGGGTCGCGAATCGCGCTTAAATAGCTGGGATAGACGAATCATCAATTAGTGCGCCTGGTTGTTTCGATAAGCCATTACGCCTGCGACAGTATAAAAAGAACCGAAGATCACTATTCTATCACCCTCGCCAGCTAAGGAAAGCGCCTTTTGGTAGGCCTCACTTGGGCTTAAAAAGGTCTGAATACCGCCTTCAGTGCCAGCACGCTCGACGCCACTGGCCTCTAGAATCTCAGCCAATTCCGCTGCGCTTGCCGCTCTCGTCGTCGGTAAGTTAGTACAAAACCAGTGATCCACCAAGTCCACCATCGGACGCACCACTCCAACAATGTCTTTATCGGCCATCGCCCCAAAAATGGCATAGGTATAGGGGTGATATCCCATTTTATCCAAGCCTTGCGCCAAAGTCGAAGCAGCGTGCGGATTATGGGCTACGTCAAGAATAACTGTTGGTTGGCCTGGCAGAACCTGAAAGCGGCCTGGTAACTCAACCAAGGCAAAGCCGTTACGAATGTCTTGTGCGCTAACCGGTATACGGTCACGTAAAGCAGATAGGGCAGCAATTACTGCCGCGGCATTGAGTAACTGATTCGCACCGCGTAAGGCGGGGTAACCCAAACCACTAAATCGCTTGCCTCGTCCAGACCAACCCCATTGCTGCTTATCCCCCTGAAAGTTGTAATCTCGCCCCATCAGCCATAAGTCACAGTGCAGTGACTCCGCATAAGCTACTAAGCTGGCAGGTGGCATTGGGTCGCCACAAACGGCAATCGCATTGGGCCGAAATACCCCTGCTTTTTCGCGTGCAATTTTCTCACGGGTATCACCTAAAAATGCAGCATGATCAATATCGATGCTGGTCACAATCGCACAATCCGCATCCAAAATATTAATTGCGTCTAAACGCCCACCCATACCCACTTCGAGAATAACTGCATCCAAGTTGGCTGCCGCAAAGTAACGCATGATCGCTAAGGCCGTAAACTCAAAATAGGTCAAAGTAGGTGGGTTAGGCAAACTAAGCCGAGCTGCTTCCACCTCGGCAAAATACAAAAGCAATTGCGCATCACTTGCATCAGCGCCATTAATGCGAGCACGCTCATTAAATCGCAGTAAATGGGGCGAGGTGTGGCACCCTACGCGGTAGCCGGCGGCGAGCAGAATACTCTCCATAAAAGCGCAGGTGGAGCCTTTCCCGTTGGTGCCGGCTACCGTAATAATCGGGCAATGAAACTCGAGATCGAGAGCATCCTTCACACGACTAATACGCTCAAGGCCCATATCAATGCCGACTGGATGGGCCGTTTCGAGGTGACTAAGCCAGGCCTCTAGGCTTGCAGAAGAAAAAGGAGCTTGGCTTGATTCGCTCAACAGTTAAATATAGGCTAGGTAGAGGGTATTCCAACCGTCGCGGTAATCGATGGTTCGGGTAGATTTTGCAACAGGGCTAATAGGCGAGCGATTTCGGCACGCATATTGCGGCGATCCACAATCATGTCGACGCCACCCTTTTGCATTAAAAATTCCGAGCGCTGAAATCCCTCAGGCAATTTTTCACGGACGGTTTGCTCGATTACCCGCGGACCAGCAAAACCAATCAATGCCTTAGGCTCAGCCATCACCACATCCCCCATGAAAGCAAAGCTTGCTGAAATACCACCCATGGTGGGGTCGGTCAGAACGCTAATGTAAGGGAGTCCTGCTTTGGAAAGCTTCGTTAACATCGAATTGGTTTTGGCCATTTGCAATAGCGAGAGGAGACTCTCTTGCATGCGCGCGCCACCAGTAGCAGTAATGCAAATAAATGCGCACTTTTTATCGATTGCCTCTTGGGCGCCACGGACAAATCGTTCGCCCACCACCGACCCCATCGAGCCGCCCATGAACTGAAACTCAAAGCACGCAGTCACAACTGGAATCGATTCAATTTTCCCACCAAGAACCACGAGGGCATCGGTCTCGCCCGATACATCAACTGCTTCTTTTAGGCGATCAGGGTATTTTTTAGAATCTTTGAATTTCAGTGGATCGATCGGAAACACATTCGCACCAATTTCATAGCGACCTTTGGCATCCAGCAGGCTATCTAAACGTTGGCGCGCACCAATACGCATGTGGTGACTGCATTTCGGGCATACCGATAGATTAGCCTCAATATCAGTACTATATAAAACAGCCTCACATCCAGGGCACTTTACCCATAAGCCCTCGGGAACTGACTTTCGATTAGCCGGATCCGTGTGCTGAATTTGCGGGGGAAGAAGTTTATCGATCCAACTCATGTATTTTAGCTATCCAATGCGGTGCGAATCTCGCGTATGAAATGTTCAAGCGATTGTACCGCCTCGCCTGGAGGGGCTTCTTCGAGCAAACGGATAATACGGCTTCCAATTACAACGGCATCTGCTGTGTGAGAGACTGCTTTTGCGCTCGCGGCATCATGAATACCAAAGCCGACTGCAATCGGTATCGCAGTAGCCGCCCGAATTTGCGGAATAATGCTGGCCACGTCTTGGGTGTTCAGGTGGCTTGCCCCGGTTACGCCGCGCAATGACACGTAGTAAATATAGCCGGCCGCTATTTTCGCAGCCTCTTGAATGCGTGCTGATGACGAGGTTGGTGCCAATAAAAAAATCGGATCGACTCCAGCTGCGCGCATCTGCTGCGCAAAATCAACGCACTCCTCCGGCGGGTAATCCACAATCAATACCCCATCAACTCCAGCTGCCTTCGCCTCACTTGCAAAACGGGCAGCGCCCATTTGCTCTACTGGATTGGCATAGCCCATAAGCACCACTGGCGTATTAATGTCCGTCTCTCGAAATGCCTTCACCATCTCAAGGCAATGGCGCAGGGTAACGCCATGGTTCAGTGCCCGTTCGGAGGAACGCTGGATTACGGGACCATCGGCCATCGGATCAGAAAACGGCACACCCAGCTCAATCACGTTGGCACCACCACGCACCAGTGCATGCATCAATGCAACCGTTAAACCCGGCTCTGGGTCGCCTGCAGTAATAAAAGGCACTAAACCTTTTTTACCGGAACTCTTTAATGCATTAAATACAGTTGAAATGTTGGACATAAATACGTTTTTAAATTTAACCCTCAGAGCCAGTTGCCTGCGCAACGGTATGCATATCCTTATCGCCACGACCAGACAAATTAACCAAAATAGTTTTATCCTTTGGTAAGGTTGCGGCAAGCTTGCATGCGTATGCAATCGCATGCGCAGACTCTAAGGCGGGAATGATGCCCTCAATTTGGCAGCAATCATGAAATGCTTTGAGCGCCTCTTGATCGGTAATCGCTACATACTCTGCGCGGCCTGAGTCTTTAAGCCATGCGTGTTCAGGACCGACGCCTGGGTAGTCCATACCGGCAGATACCGAATGCGTCTCCGAAATTTGACCATTCTCATCTTGCAAAAGATAGGTACGGTTACCATGCAATACACCTGGCTTACCAACGCACAGTGCAGCAGAGTGGGCAGCGGTATTGAGGCCATGGCCGGCAGCTTCAACGCCAACCAGTTTCACTTCGGGGTAATCAATGTAGGGATAAAAAATACCCATGGCATTCGAGCCACCGCCAACGCACGCCATCACATAGTCTGGCTGACGACCGATCATCTCCGGCATTTGGACTTTGCACTCTTCGCCAATCACACTCTG
>CAMDKY010000026.1 GCA_945901245.1 Polynucleobacter meluiroseus
GGTCGTCCAGTAATTAGCTGGGCGCATGGAACTACTGGCACTGCACAAAGCTGTGGTCCTTCCCAAGTACTTGATCCTGCCGTTCCATTGAATCAGTATTACTTGGTGGGTGGAAATTCTTGGACGGATTATGGCGTTCCATCGATGGAAGAGCTGATTAAGGAAGGTTATGTCATCGCTGCTACCGATTACCAAGGATTAGGCGGGGGCGGCAAACACCAATATGGCGTTTCTGCTACCAATGGCATGGATGCCATCAATGCTATCCGTGCTGCAGGTTCCATGAAAGAAGCTGGCGCCAATAAAAAAGCGATTATCTATGGCTGGTCTCAAGGGGGTGGCGCGGCTATTGCTGCTGCCGGAATGCCTGAATACATTAAGCAAAAAGGCACTGCATTTGATGATCTAGACCTACTTGGGTTTGTTGCGTTGGCACCATTAGATCTGGCTGCGGCAGCTCCTAAAGGAAAGATAACCCAAGCTCAAGCCGATCAGTATTTTGCAGGAACACTGAAACAGTTCTCTAGCAGCGTCTTTAATTTCTCGCATGCAATCATGGGTTATTGGGGAAATCAAGCTGCATTTCCGAATCTGAAGCTGTCCGATATCCTTACTGATGAAGGCATTAAAGCGATCAATCAGATTTTAGATAACAAGTGCATGCATGCCACTGCGGATACCCTCAATTTCAATTACAGCTCAAACTTCATGAGCCTTGTAAAGAAAACCCCGAGCAATACGTTAGCCTGGTCTGAGGCATTCGTGAAGGGTAGCATTGCTCAAGTAAAGCCAGCAGCGCCCGTGCAAATTTACTTTGGCTCTGCCGATGTCACGGTTCCACCTCCAATGCATAAACTCTATCAAGATCAGATGTGTAAGTTGGGTGGTAATGTTGGAAGAATGCAGTTGCCTGGAGAGCAGAATCACTTTACAACTCCCCCAGAATCGAAACAGTATTACCTTCAATGGATTAAGGATAGAGTAGCAGGTAAGCCGTTGGCCAATGCCTGCCCAAAAAGCTAGATAAAATAAGCTTCAAATAACAGTCACCTTTTCGGGTGGCTTTTATTTAATTTTTTGCTACTAAGCTTTCGTAACCGTTATTTATAAATCTCTTTTCGATTGCCAATACGCAAGATAAGAATACATATGGTTTTATCCTGAATACTTGCAACGATACGAAAGCCACCAACTCGGTACTTCCAAAATTCACCTAGTGTTGATCCTTTGAGTGCTTCATCATTTTTTCTAGGATCAACTTGGGTAGCAAGCCGTTCCTTTAGAAATTTTAATATTCGTTTTGCTATCTGGGGATCGAGTTTTCCTAATTCTTTTTTTGCCGCTGGATCAAATTCAATCTGCCAAACCAAGTTCACGCTCCAGTTGGTCTAATTTAATTGTCTTAGTTTTGCCATTTTTTATATTACTAAGCCGCTTTTCAGCCAAGTAGAGGTCCTCTAGATCATCTAGGTATTCAAGAATCGCCTCGCGAGCATAAGATGTTTTAGTACGACCAGTTTTCTTAGCTAAATTATCAAGTCGTAATTCAATGTCTTCAGGCAGTCGAATTGCCAACATAACACCTCCTTAAAATGCTATAAAAGTATATCTATACAGGATTCTATTGGCGATGCCTATAAACAAACTCGATAAATCGCCTGATGTCATATCCAGCCTATTTGCCCTTGGTAAGCCCTCCCCCATAAATTAAGTCAATGTGTCATTTTCCAGGTCTAAAATAGATCTGTTCAATTCTGGAGGGTCATTATGAAAATCACATCTCAATTCCTTGTATTTGCTCTCATGGCCCAATGTGGATTTGTTCTTGCCAAAGGCAATGCCGATACGATTTTTTATGGCGGCCCGGTTGTTACTGTTAATGCGAAGAATGAAGAGGTACAAGCCATTGCTGTGCAGGGCGGCAAAATTGTTGCGCTTGGCACAAAGGATGCGATTACCAAAGACTGGCAATCTAAGACCACCCAAGTAATTGATCTGAAGGGTCAAACCCTGATGCCTGGTTTTGTAGAGCCCCACGTTCATATCATGATCACTGCAGTATTTGAGGGCTTGGGATTAAATCTCAGTAACTTTACCTTGCCCTACGATACCAAAGAGACCCTCATTGCAAAAATGAAGGCGCATCTCAAGACAATCCCTCCTGGAGGTTGGCTCTTTGGCTTTGGTGTGGATCCATCCCGCACCAGCCCTTTCATGGCGGAGCTCACAGCGGATGACTTGGATAAAGTATCCACCACAGTCCCGATTTTCATCGTAAATCAGTCTGGTCATATTGGTTACGTTAATAACAAAGCAATCGAGCTTGCCGGCATTACTAATAAAACACCCAATCCCGCTGGCGGCGGCATCTATGTAAAAGACGCTCAAGGTAAGCTCACTGGAAAACTAGTTGAGCCTCCGAGTTACTTACCCTTTATGGCCAAAATGCCCAACCCAACAGAAGCCCAGTTATTTGGCGCGATCGAGGGGACCATGAAGAAGATGGCCTCTACTGGCGTAACCACTGCTTCTGAGATGAGTCTTGGTGGCAATTTCGGTGTAGATAAGGAAGCAGCAATTTACAGAGCGATCTTTGCAAAGAAGGCATCCCCTATTCGAGTTCGGGGTTATTTGTTTAGTCAAGCGATGCCAGCAGACTATAAGACCATTAAACCCAATGATGGCGATGACATGCTGCGCTTCATTGGAATTAAATACGTGGCCGACGGCTCGACTCAGGGCTTAACTGCAGCATTAAATGATCCCTACAGTTACCCCAAGAACTCCAAATGGAGTGGCTCTCTTAATTACAAAGACGCCGATATTCAAGCCTCGATGAAGTCCTACTTTGATCAGGGCTGGCAGATTTCCACGCACTCCAATGGGGATAAGGCAATTGATCAAGCGCTAAATAGCTATGCCATGCTGTTAGCTGGAAATAAACAGCCCCAAGATCGCCGTTTGCGGATTGAGCATTTCACGGTAAATAATGCATCCCAGGCCAAGAAAGCAGTACAGCTCGGTGTGGTGCCCAGCTTTACGATTGGTCATGTGCATTATTGGGGATCAGCGTTTGATAATTTTATTATTGGGCCGGAGCGCGCCAAGCGCATTGACCCCGCCGCTGAAATCAAGCGTTTAGGTGGAAAATTTACATTACATAGCGATACGCCGGTGTCTAATGTCGGGCCCTTAAATTACATCACGGAAGCAGTAACGCGGGTATGGCAGTTACCGCCCAAGAAAGTATTAGGCCCGGATCAAGTCATCAGCGTCGATGATGCCATTCGTGCCATTACCATTGATGCTGCCTACCAAATTTTTGCCGACAAACTGGTAGGTAGTTTGGAAGTGGGTAAGCGGGCTGACTTGGTCGTCTTAGAGAAAAATCCACGTACGACCCCGGCTGCAGACATTCGAGACATCAAAGTGAAAGAAACCTGGGTGGATGGGAAGAAGCAGGCTTGGTAAGGTTTAAATCCAGGCTGCACCTGGTTTTTTTACTTTTTCTTAAATGAGTAAAATTTAAACTTTTCTGGCCTATGGCGGACCTAGCAATGATTCGAACCATCCTTTTCGTGCTTTCGGCAATGCTAGCAGGGTCTGTTTTTGCTCAAGCGGATGCTGACGTGCCTGCATCAAGCAGCACCTTTTTTGGGCTTGAAAATCGCTCTAACGAATACAGCAAGGAATCCAATGTAGAGGTTTGGAATTTCTACAATAATTTTGGGGGTAATAATAATGGAGAAACGATTAATCTTCGCCTTTATACCCCCCTCAATGTGGGTGACTGGAAGGGAATGCTGCGCCTGGATACCAATACTACCTCGGCCTGGGGCCCAGCAACCCCTGGACAGCGAGCAGATGAATTTAGCGCCGGAAATTCCTTTATAACGGTATGGGGTCAGCCTCCTGCATTCCTTTCAAAAATGAATGTCAGCCTTGGCGCGCGCTTGATTTTCCCATTTGGCAATTATGGGCAATGGGCTGCGGGGCCGCAAATTGGGTCTGTATACAAGCCAAAAGCGACGAGTAAAACGATGCTGTCTGATTTTTCACCCTTACTGCGCTATTTATATGGGTTTGATACCAAAAGCAATTCCTTTGCCAATAACCCGACGCAACCTGCTTTAATGCGGACATTGCAGATTTACCCTACTTTTGGTGTGCAAATTACTCCGGCAACTCAAATTCGTTTTTGGGAGCAGAACGGTATTCTTTATAATAGTGCTGGCGGTCAATGGTTTGTGCCGCTTGATGCGTTGGTGACGCATGCGGTGAATAAAGAATTTTCATTTGCGCTTGGCGCCAGTAAGCAGTTGATCCAAACATTTAATAATTACAACTACTCTCTATATGGACGGGTGGTATTTCAGTTTTAATGCAGTCGTATTTGTAATTCATTACTTCATTCACTAAACATCTTGTATAGGAGGACGCCTTGGCCGATACTATTCCAACCATCTTAAACTTACCAATCGGAATTAATGCCACTGGTACCCGCAATGAATTCGATAGCATCGGCACGATTGCAGTGCCTGCAAACCATTATTGGGGTGCACAAACGCAGCGCAGTTTAATTCACTTCAATATTGGGCATGACTTAATGCCCAAAGAGGTTTACCACGCGTATGGCTATGTAAAAAAAGCAGCTGCGATTGTAAATACCAAAGCAGGGCGCTTACCTGCTTGGAAGGGCAAGCTAATTGAGCAAGTTGCCGATGAGGTAATCAACGGTAGCTTAGATAGCGAGTTTCCACTATATGTTTGGCAGACTGGTTCTGGCACTCAGTCGAATATGAACTTAAATGAAGTGATTTCTAATCGCTGCATTCAGTTGGTGGGTGGCACTTTAGGCTCACAAGAGCCAATTCACCCTAATGACCATGTCAATATGGGTCAATCCAGTAACGATACCTTCCCAACCGCAATGCACATTGCGGCATACAAGATGGTCACGGAAAAAACACTGCCAGCGTTAACTCGCTTGCACGATGCACTGGACGCCAAATCCAAGCAGTGGTCCACCATTGTTAAGATTGGCCGTACCCATTTAGAAGATGCAACTCCCTTAACCGTTGGTCAGGAATGGTCTGGTTACGCTGGCGCAGTCAGTGATGCCATTACCGAATTAACATATGCATCCCAAGGATTGCTACAAGTTGCCATGGGCGGCACTGCTGTTGGTACTGGCTTAAATGCACCTGTCGGTTTTGGTGATGAAGTTGCCGCTACCCTCTCCCAATTAACCGGCTTTACGATTAAAACAGCAGATAATAAATTTACTGCTCAAGGTACTCTAGATCGGATGGTGCGCGCCCATGCCGCCTTAAAGACAACAGCAGTTACCCTATTTAAGATAGCGAACGATATGCGCTGGCTGGGATCGGGACCAAGAACAGGTTTGATGGAAATGACTTTCCCGGCCAATGAGCCAGGCTCATCGATCATGCCGGGCAAAGTCAATCCAACGCAAGCGGAAGCGATGCTGATGGTTTGCATTCAGATTATGGGCTCGGATGTAGCGGTTCAAATGGGCGGCGCTGAAGGCAACTTTGAGCTCAATGCCTTCCGTCCAATCATCATCAACAACTACCTCCACTCTGCCTTGATCATGGCCGATATGTGTGACCATTTTAGGGAGTTCATGATTGAAGGTGCCGTTGTCAATCAGGCGCAACTAACGAATAATATTGAGCGCTCTGTCATGATGGTAACGGCTTTATCGCCCGTGATTGGATATGACAATGCTTCCGTCATTGCACACTATGCGATTGACAATAATCTGACCTTAAAGCAGGCTGCATTAGCAAAAGGGGTTACGGAAGAAATGTTTGATCGTATTGTGATTCCAATCAACATGACTAAGCCTGGATCGGCTGACGTGAAGAGCACACCCTAAACGAGGCATGGATGGCAGAAAAAGATATGCAAGATCATGCGAAACAATTGGCCGGCGAGCAAGCCCTGCAAAACCAGGTTGGGGAGCGCTTTTCAGCCGACTGGAAAAGTGATCAGCATCGGGAGCGTCGATTAGTTTCTGAATTTATTGGCCTCTCGGGCATGACCTTCTTCCTATCTGGCGGCGCTTCTATTCTGGCGCAGCACGGAGGCGCTGATCTTGCTCCTTATCAGTTTGCTTTTATCTTGTCTGCCATTGCCGCCCTTTGGATTATGGTGGCGGTCTATTTCTTGGGTGATATCTCGGCTCACTTCAATCCTGCCATGACCTTGGCTTTTGCAATTCGTGGCGATATGGGCAAAGCAATGGCGCTTACTTATATTGTGGTGCAATACATCGCCGCGGCAGCAGGCTCTAGTTTGGCGCTGTATTTATTTGGCGAGGGTGGCAATTTAGCCGCTACCATGCCCAAAGAGGGTCTTGAAATCAAATCGCTTTTATTCGAGGCGGTGCTTACCTTTGGCATGGTCCTGCTCGTGCTGAGTATGGCAAATGGCCCCAAACTCAATGGACCTTTTGTACCTATCGCGGTCGGGGGCTACATCATGGCTGCTGGCACCATGGGCGGTCCATTTGATGGCGCTGCTTTTAACCCAGCGAGGGCGTTTGGACCGGATTTTGCCTTGGGTAATTTCACGGGATATTGGATTTATCCTGCCGGCTCTCTGCTTGGCGTTATTGCTGCCGTGATTACTGCCCGTTTCTTGCGGGGACCAGCAAAGGCCCAAGAATCCCAGGCCGCCATGGGGACGCCACTAGCCAATGAAGATTAGGGTTTTATTGAGCCTTCAAAACTGCTCGCGTTAATGCACAAGTAGGAATTAACTAAAGTGGTTTGGCGTAGCGCACGATAAAACGATTGCTCTCCATAAAGCCATTCATAGTGGCGATGTCATTGCCGTATTGCACGGTAAATCGACCTACACTGGTATGAGCAACACCGCTGACAAAATAGCGTTGTGTTACGAGGGTATTGTTACGTTCAGTCCCATTAAATGCCGTTTCACCACCGGAAACATAAACGTACGTTGCACCCACCATATAGGTTTGATTGATCTTGTAGATCGGCCCAGCTTGAGCGGTATACAGGGGCTTTTGTGTCAGTTGCAGATTTTGATTGGATAGGCACGCTGCGGCGCAAGCACTGTTTGCCCCAAACCAGGTACCATCAACAGCAACAGCAGCATCCACGCTTTTGGTGATGGGGCGCTGGTAACCCACTTGCAGGGCCTGTGCATAGCGATTACTTCCGAGATTGAATGCTTTGGCATTGGAGTATTCACCAGTAGGTAAAAACAGATAGGCCGCAAGTCCAAGGTAGGTTCGGGTAGCGCGATTGGAGTAAGGCCAAACTGCAGTAACGATGGCGGAGTCCGTCATCCCCTTGCTGCCGGGGAAAGCGGCAAGGGAGCCATCGGTAGAGAGGACGCCAGTACCAGTTTGCAGGTAAGAGACTGCAGGCAGTGAGCCAATGCTATAGGTGCGGGCTAAACGTATGGATGCCGCGTTACTCTCGAGTCTCGGGTCTGCACCCGTATTGACGCTATTTCGATACAGGTCGTTGTTTTGACTATTGACGTATGACACGGTCACCACAGTCCGGTTCGGTGGTGGGGCGACTATGTCGCCTGGTTGTAAATCAATTGCCATGGCAGGCCGGTACAGCCCGCTTAAAGTGCTAAAAAGGAGTAAACAGGCCGCATTTTTCATGAGCCTGTATTTTACTTAACCCAGTAGTTTATTTACCTCAAAACAAGCATTCATCGATTTAGCTCCGATTTTCTGAAGAAGTCGTCCTATTTTCATTATTTCTATTAAAGTATTCAATTAACCGCATTTCTAAAGGATTTATATGAATACACTTGATGCCATTCGCGAGCGCAGAGCAGTAAAGCATTTTGACGCTACTCACCAGATTACTGCTGCTGAAACCGACGCATTAATTGATTTGGCGATGCAAGCCCCATCGTCTTTTAATATTCAGCACTGGCGTTTGGTCAATGTAAAAGATAAAGCACTGCGAGTGCAGTTGCGCGCAGCAGCCCATGATCAGGCGCAGGTCACTGATGGCTCACTCTTGTTTGTAGTGACCGTTGATATCAAAGCATGGGATAAAGATCCGGCACGCTATTGGGTGAATGCACCTAAGGCAGCGTAAGACATCTTGGTGCCATGGATTAATCCGTTTTATTCGGGTAATGAGCAGTTGCAACGCGATGAAGCCATGCGCTCTGCTGGAATTTTGTTACAAACCATGATGTTGGCAGCAAAGGCAATGGGCTATGACTCATGCCCGATGGTTGGCTTTGATTTTAATAAGGTTGCTGAGCTCATTCATTTGCCTAAAGACTATGCGGTAGCGGCCATGCTGGTGATTGGTAAAAGCACGCAGGCGGCCTGGCCTAAGCCCGGATTTATTCCTAAATCAGAAATGGTGATCGACAATCATTTTTAATATGCTCAAAAATCTACCCCTTGTTACTCTGCTGCTATGTGCCATGCCGGCGATGGCATTGGATTTCTCGGATATTGCCACTGAAGGGCAGATTAAATACATGAAGGAGCGCCCTGATCCCGGGGCCTACTCGTATGAATCTCGAGTGATTATTACCCCAACAAGCCTCGTGAGTGGCAGCGTTGAGATTGCAACCTGCCACTACCAATTGGATCCGATTCGGAAAGTCGTGATTGTGTTTAATGCCAACCGCATTCAGGCGATTGCAGTTAAGAGCGTTGACAAAATGGCCTCAGCAGAAGTGAAGAATAATCAAGTGGTTCTAACCGATGTCGAGCGCGGCGCCTCAATTTGCATTGATTTGCAATCCAAAGCGCTAGATCAAGTCGGGGTCGGCCAATACCGTCTGAATGCAGGCCCGCTGATGCGCCGTTATTTTGACGGCTTCTTACCAATGGCGGCCAAGCTGCGCGTGGATTGGCCCGCCAATATGCTGGTTGTAGAGAAAACCATGCCGTCTGAAAAAGAAGGAATTCAGGTAGTGCAGGGGAATGATGGCGTGCAGTTGGATATGATTTTTGCTGGTAAGATGACCGCGCAAATTTATTTGAAAAAGCCGGATTAAAAAAGTATTCTAAAACTTGGAAAATGCAATTCTGAACTAAAGGAATCCACAATGAAAACACTCATGAAATTGATTGCTGCAAGCACCGTTCTGTTATCGACTGCTGCGTTCTCGGCCGGGCAGCCAATTTCGGCGGCAGATCTTGCAGATATTGAAAAGCAGGGTAAGTCTGCTGTGATCTCAACCCATGCGGATTGGTGCTCTACTTGCAAAACCCAAGATAAAGTATTGGCTGTCTTTATGAAAGATCCAGAGTATAAAAATGTCGTATTTTATCAAGTGGATTATGACAATCAGAAAGATTTATTAAAAACTTTAAAAGTGCGTACACAGAGCACGATCATTGTCTACAAAAGTGGTAAAGAGGTAGCGCGCGCTACTGGCGATACCAAAGAGGCCGCTTTATCTAAGCTGACGCGCCAGGCACTGTAGTGGATTTTGGGTTTGGATCTTTTCTTTTTGCATTTATTGCAGGAGTCTTATCCACCCTGTCTCCCTGTGTTTTGCCCCTGATCCCCATCATTATTGGAGCAGCGGCAAATCAGCATCGCTTAGGCCCTTTTGCCCTAGCTGGGGGCTTGGCCATATCATTTGCCCTTATCGGAACAGGATTGGCTAGCCTTGGATCTAGCATCGGTTTAGCTCAGGATAGTTTTCGTTTGATAGCTGCCATCATTATGGGCATGATTGGAATCGTATTACTCTCTAGTGCATTAAAAGAACGCCTCGCCGTTGCCATGTCCGGCTTTAGTGGCGCTGGAAATACTTTGTTATCCAAAGTATCCATGGATGGCCTGTCCGGTCAATTCTTGATCGGCATCTTATTGGGCCTAGTGTGGACACCCTGCGTGGGACCAACCTTAGGCGCAGCGATTACGTTAGCAAGTCAGGGTACGGATTTAGGCAAGATAGCCATTGTGATGGCTGTATTTGGCTTGGGTGCTGGCTTACCATTGGCACTATTAGGCGTGTTATCCCGAACTGCCATGCTAAAAGCAAAGGCCAAGCTAGGTGGCGCAGGTCAGATTGGCAAACAGCTACTAGGTGGCTTCCTAGTCTTGATAAGCCTCTTGGTCATTACCGGACAAGATAAGCCTATAGAGGCATTCTTGCTGCAGCACTCACCTGCATGGTTAACCGACTTAACAACAACCTATTAACTTCCTTTTTTATGGGTGTCTTGGCACGATCAATCAAACAATTTTTGATCTACGCACTAGCTGGATACTTATTTTTTGGCGCCTCAGCAAGCGCTAATAAACTAAATAGCGCCATATCCGTTCAACTTTTCCCAATGGATGGCGGATTTGAGGTGAAGGCCAGTTATGCCACTCCGTTAAGTCAATGCCAAGCTTACGCGCTGCTGACTAATTTTAATGATAACGAGCCATCGGAGGCTATTCGGTCCAGCAAGGTAACGCGACTATCTGAGAATACAGTTCGAGTAGAACAGCGCATTGAAGACACGACCTTACTGTTTTCGACGCACTTTGATTCCATCATTGACTACACAGAAGAACCAAGTAAGGCAATGCAATTTAAGCAGGTAAAGGGCTACCTAAAAGAATATCGTGGATCATGGCTTTTAACCCCAATAGAACGGGGTACGGTGTTTACTTTCAATGCATTTTTACAATTAGACTCCATCTTCCCGCAATTTCTTATTAAGCAATTTTTATTATCACGGATGGAAAGTCGTTTTGAAAAGATGGCTGCAAGGGCTAAGGCAAGGGAAGATTTAATTCCAGATCAGTGCAAATGAAAAAGATACTTATTTTGTTTCCAAAGGATTGGGATTATGTCGCGCTAAATACGCCGCACTTTTCAAATCAGTATCAATTTTATTTTGAAGGCTTCAATCTATTTCGCTTTCCGGAGAACGTACGGTTATTAAACTGGAATGCGCTTAGTTATATTGAAAAAATAGAAAAAAAGTATCGTGCCATTGGCCTAGATGGTGTCGTCAGTAATGACGAGCAATTTGGTTGCCTCATTGCGGCTATCTTAGCTGAGCGGCTTGGATTACCGGGAAATAAGCCAGAGGCTATTATTGTTTGTCAGCACAAATTGCAGAGTCGTTTAGCGCAGAAAAAAATTATTTCTTCTGCAGTTCCTCAGTTTTGCCATGTTCCCTATCCTTATCGTCAGGAGCAGATGCAGAGTTTAGCCTTCCCCTTATTTATTAAGCCCATTAAGGCAACCTATTCTGTATTGGCCAAAGAGATCCGTGATGCGGGCGAACTACAACAACATGTTCAATTTAATTTTTTTGAAGAAACCTTAATACGTAAATTAGTACAGCCTTTTTTGCAAATCATGCCCTTCTATTTGCCGTCCTTAGTCGATCCAAATGGATTGATAGCAGAGGAAATTATGTACGGTAGGCAGCTTAATATTGATGGCTATTGTATCGACGGAAAAGTTCATTTTCTGGGTCTGATCGATGAAGTAATGTACCCGCAAACCCGTGCATTTATGCGTTTTGAATACCCATCTCAACTACCCGATATGATTCAAAGCCGCGCCAAAGGCATTGCTGAAAAAGTCCTAAATGGAATTGGGTATTGCCATGGATTTTTTAATATTGAATTGATTTACGATGAAAATACAGATGATCTAAAAATTATTGAAATTAATCCGCGCATGGCATCCCAGCTCGTCAACTTATATGATCGGGTAGACGGCGTAAGCTCATACAGCATTTTATTTTCTTTGGCCGTTGGCGAAGAACCTCATCTGCCTATGCCGAGGGCACAATTTGGTTCAGCAGCTAGTTTTATTTTTCGCTCGTTTAATCATTTGTCCTCGCAAAAGAAGCTTACGAAAGCGCATGAAGCACGTATTTTGTCTCAATATCCCGACTTAAGCTTAATGCAGTATCGCAAAAAAGGCGCTGGCTTAAAACGGGAAATTAAATGGCTCGGCAGCCATCGGTATGCCGTACTAAATTTGGGTGGCAATAGTAGAGATGATCTATTTAAGCGCTTTCAGGCTGTATGTACCGCACTAAATTTTGATGAATCAGTTTGTAAAATCCTAACGCAATAAAATTCATGTTTTTTGCGAAGCATCGATTGCCTTCATTACATACCCTTTCCAAATCAACTTATTTTGGCGTCCTAGCCCAGCAGAGTTAATATTGATACCTTACTTCACATCATGTGATAAACATCACACTTTATATAGTGTGATTTTCCCTATTTATTTTCGCTGTAGGAATTCTTTGTATGGTGCACCTCCGAAAATCCAGTGACCGCGGCTATGCCAATCACGGCTGGCTCAAAAGCTTTCATTCCTTTTCATTTGCCAGTTACCATGACCCGCAATTCATGGGCTGGGGAAATTTACGTGTGATCAATGAGGACCGTGTTGCAGCCGGCAAGGGTTTTGGTAAGCACGGCCATCGTGATATGGAGATTGTGAGTTATGTTCTTTCGGGTGAGTTAGCGCATGAAGACAGTATCGGCAATGTAAAAACCATTCCGCCGGGGGATGTGCAGCGAATGAGTGCTGGTACCGGGGTTGTTCATAGTGAATTCAATCATGCACCAGACCAAGAAACCCATTTCTTACAAATCTGGATTGAGCCCCTACATAAGGACGTAGAGCCAGGGTACGAGCAAAAAACCATTCCGCTCCAAGCCGAGCGCGGCAGCTTGCATTTAATTGCATCGATCGATGGTGCGCAAGGCTCAGTGAAGATGAACGCCGATGCCAAAATTTATGCTGGTTTATTTGAGGGGCGGGAGTCGGCTACCCTGAAAATGGATCCGGCTCGTAAGGCATACGTGCATTTAATTAAAGGTACATTAGTGGCCCAAGGACAGCAATTGCAGGCGGGCGACGCTTTAATGCTGGAGGGTGAAAGCCGGGTGATCCTGGAGCATGGCGAGGGCGCTGAGGTTTTGGTGTTCGACCTGGCACCCTGATTTCGGCATTAAATTAGGGGTTTCATAGAGCTTCCCGCCTTCAAAGTAACTCTACTTTTCCAAAATCCTAGGTATTACGGTGGGTATTTTGCGCTCAGCAAGCTAAGCAGATACCGGCTACATTCGGGGTATACGACTACTGCCATTTGGATTGGAAGTGCGTAATATAAGCGTTAAATCTAAATAAGTATAAGTATCGGTATGCAAACACCATCTCCTGAATTAGTTGAATTGACTTACGTCAGCCAGCCGGCTGAGGAGATGTCATTTCTGGGGTTGATGCGCCTTCTGTATCACTCTTATCTGCGCAATCAAGCCCTCGGAATCACTGGTGTTCTGATATTTGAAGATCAGAAATTTGGTCAAGTGATTGAAGGCCCTGCTAATTTAATCGACGGCTTATGGCAGAAAATCCAAAAAGACGATCGCCACAAGAATGTCAAGTTAATTGCTCGTAAATCGATTGAGCGCCGTAGCTTTTTAAAGTGGACCATGATTTTTCAGGGCAATGAAGAAATCGCCAGTCGCCTTCCCGAAGTCAAGGCTGCTGTAGAGCAGGGTGATTTTCCAAGCGATCACCCTCTGCTGGTTGCCTTGCGCAACGAAATCCAGCGCTAATTACTTAAGCATTAGTCGTTTTAATTGCGGCTGCCATACGGTCTAGCGCTTGTTCCAATATGACTCGCTGGGTTCCAAAATTGAGCCGCACAAATTGCGGCGCATTAAATTGAGCGCCGGGCGATAGCGCAAGCCCAGCCCCTAAAAAAAGTGCGTGTGGGTCAGCGCAATTGAGGGCGCTGCAATCAATCCAGGCCAAATAACTCGCCTCCATCTTAGCCATTCGAAGTGGGGGCATGGTCTTTATACGAGCGGCTACATAATCGCGGTTACCTCGGAGGTAGTGCAGTAGGGATTGCCTCCAGCTTTCCCCGCCACGCATCGCAGCCAGGGTTGCGGTATAAGCCAACAAGCCAGGATCGGCAATGGTGCGGTGTAAGTCGGTTTGCATTGCTGCGCGCAAGTGGGGATTTTCAGTAATGGCCCACGCTAAACCGATGCCTGGAAAATTAAATACTTTGTTGAGTGACATTAGGGTGACAGTACGCATCGAAATACTTTTACTGAGGCTGGCAATCGGGGTATGGCGAATCTGGGAATCAAGTACTAAACCTGCATGAATCTCATCAGAGCAAATGAGGATGTCGCGCTCTTCACAGAACGCGGCGAACTGCTGTAATTCGGATTTGGTGTAAACGGTGCCACCCGGATTTTGAGGATTGCAAAGCATGGCTAATTTTGTATTGACTTCGCAAGATTGACTCAGCGTTTGCCATGGCAGAACCCATCGATCATGGCTCAGCATGAGGGGAATTTCAGTAAAGGGGCGGGGGCCTTCAGAGCAGGCTAAGCGCAGGTGGTGATATACCGGTTGCGGAACGATCAGGTGTTCCCCTGGGTTCGTTAGTTGGCGAACGGCAGTGTATAGCCCAGAAACGACGCTGGGTAAAATGACAATCCATTCAGGATCCACTTCCCAGCTGAATTGTTCTGCTAGATAAAGTGCAATTTCATGGCGCAAGGAATCGGGTGCGTGGGTGTAGCCGAAGACCCCATGCTGTACACGTTGAGAAAGTGCTTCCAATACGCAAGGCGGTGATTGAAAATCCATATCCGCTACCCATAGCGGTATGACATCGCCAGCAGCGTAGCGATCCCAACGTATCGAGTCACTATTGCTGCGGTTTACAGGGGCGTCAAAATCATAAGGCATGGATTGATTGTACTGAGTGGGGGTAGACCACCATTTTCCGGCACTAAAGTAGTGGGCAAGCAAATACATCGATTTAAGGCTACCATTACGCCATAAATTTAATTAAGAAAGCACCCTTCATGTTAAAAGCCCTCAGAATAAAACTAGCCCGTTGGATCTTGGGCGAGCACTGCGCTTGTTATAAGATGGGCTATCATCCGCTTGTCGATTTTCGTCAAAAAAGTGCCGATACCCAAGCAAAAGCTAAAGCACGTCAGGCCTAAGCTAATTCATATTAAGGAAACGTAATGCGTAACAGTAAAGCAGTAGAAACAAAAAACAAGCTGGTCACCATTTATGGCGGATTAACGATCGCCTTCATTGTGATTTTTGGCGGAATCTCAGTCTTGTCTTGGTTTGTATCGGCACTGAACTTTTAATCTGTTAGGTACTGCGTGGTGCGGCAGCAATATCATTCTTTATCGTTTGTTTGCTCACCTTGATGCCGCTCTCTTTTTTCGCGTTCCTTCCGCAGGTCGCGAAATTGCCACCAAGCAAATAGTACTATTCCGCCAAATACTAAAACGAGCTCAATGATAATGACGGGGGCGAATTCACTCATAGTCGATCCTTGCATTCTGCATAAGCAAAATAATACCGCCCATCTGCTGTCCACGTGAAGATCTTTCTTACGGGCGCAACCGGCTTTATCGGAAGCCACATTTTAGATAGCTGTTTGGCTCAGGGCCATAGCCTTGTCTGCTTGGTTCGCTCCAGTGCGCAAGCGAACTTAATCGAGGCAAAAGGGGCGCAGGCATGGGTCAGCAGCACTAATGACCAATCATCCTTAGTAAAAGCCTTGGCTGGAATGGACGTCCTAATTCATGCAGCGGGTTGCCGTGATTTAGCGGGACCCGTTTTGGCGTTTGAGCACAGCAATATCGATTTAACTCGCAGTCTAGTGGAAGCCGCTACGCAGGCAGGAGTGAAGCAGTTTATTTACATCAGTGCCGCATCGCTTGTGATGAGTGAGCCTATGCCCATTTTGAATGCAACTGAATCTTACCCAGTTCATATTCGTGATTATTTGCCCTATACCCGCAGTAAAGTGCTTGCCGAGCAGACTGTATTGGCTGCCAAAAATAGCGCGATGCGCGTAGTCATCCTTCGCCCCAGTTTTGTTTGGGGCAATGGCGATAGCGTCGATCGTGAAATTGGTCCAGCATCCAATCGCGGCCAATTTGGCTGGTTCAGTCAAGGCCGCTACCCCTTTGCAACGTGTTCAATTGCGAATTTGTGCGATGCATTGCAAGGGGCCATGCTCTATTCCCAATCGGGGCATATTTTTAATGTAAGCGATCGTGAACCCATTGAATTTCGGGCATTCATGCAGCAGCGGCTTGAAGCGGGTGGCTACCGCGTCCCTACGTTTTCAGTACCCAGAGCCTTGGCTTGGAGGCTTGGGGCTTTTACCGAGAATGGCTGGAAATACCTACCAATGCCGGGGAAACCGCCAATCGTGCGCGAAATGGTGCGATTGATGGGGTTTGCATTTACAGTCTCCATCGAGCGTGCCAATCATGAGCTAGGCTATACAGCGCCGCATTCCATCACAGCAGGAATGCAGGCTATTGCCAGCCATAAACTGGCTAAACAGGGCATTAGCCCCAAGAGTCAGCAATAATTGCTTGGAATTACTATAATTTAGCCATTGAAAAGAGCGGTATCCGTTCTTTGGTTTATCTGAGCTAGGAATTGCAATGCGCATTGAAGACAAGGATCCAGCACGGCATGCGGGAATTGAGTACCCGATGGAAGTGGGCGCTCCTGTTTTTGCGCCCATTAAGGTTACTGAAGAAAAAGACAAAGCAGTCAACGTAGCCCGCCAAAATGCCAAGCAAGAATACGACCGCATTATGGAGCAGGCTACCGTCTTGATGAAACAAGCAAAGGCACTGCAGTCGCGCTTGGATGCCACAGAGCTAGTGCATGCTGCTAAGTTTGGCTTTAATCCAATTCATGGCAAAACCTATTTTCTGTATTACGACCAACGCAATCAAACGAATTTGCTATTGCAAAATGGCCCGCATGACTGGACTTGTGGCGTTCCGGCTAACTGGAACTACCTAATGACCGTCAAAAAACTGGGCGATAGTACCTGGGAGCAGGTCGAAGAAATAGTCGAGTAAATTTCGGCTTTTGCATTGACTTCCCCCGCAGTGACTGTAACTGCCCTTTATTGGTTTCGCTCTGATCTGCGATTGGACGACAACCCCAACCTGCTAGCAGCCTGCAATGCTGCCGGCGCAATTCTTCCAGTCTATATACACGCGCCGCAAGAGCATGTCATATGGGGCTTTAATCGGTTTGGCGAACACCGCACGCAATTTTTGCGTGATACCCTCGCCGATCTAAAGCAAAAGCTTACGCTGCTTGGCTCAGATTTAGTGGAATTGCAGTCACCGCAAGACAGTTCGGCAAGCCGGGCAGAACGTTTAGTTGAGCTAGCACAGCAGCACGGAATCAACACCATCTATTGTGAAGTAATTCAGGCGCCAGAAGAAATGCAAGAGATTGCGCTTTTGAGGGCAGCCGGATTAATGGTGCATGCCCAGCTAGCGTCCAGCATGATTGCAATGTCTGACTTGCCCTTCACGCCAAAAGCAATGTCGGATCAGTTTACGCAGTTCCGCAATGCGATTGAAAAAGCAAAACAGCTGTTTACTAAGCCAGTTTCAGCTCCAACCCACATTCCGCCACTGCCGCTGAATTTCGATCGGTCTGCATGGACAAGCCGAGCATCCTTAGCAACAGAGCATGTGCTACAAAGTCACCCACACAGCTCGTTTCCGCACCTCAGTCCAGGATTTCGCGGGGGAGAGACCGCTGCCTTTGCTCACCTGCAACAGTATTTAGAGCGTGCCTTGCCGCATTCATATAAGGCTACTCGCAATCAACTGCATGGCGTGGATTATTCCAGCAAGTTTTCTCCTTGGCTTGCCTTAGGGAGTATTTCAGCGCGTCGCATTATGCAGCAATTGAAGCAGTTTGAGGCCGACCGAGGAGCGAATGAAGGAAGTTATTGGTTGTGGTTTGAGCTACTTTGGCGGGATTATTTTCGCGTGCTCCACCTCAAATGGGGGCGGCAGCTGTATTGCGCGAGCGGCTTAAACCAGGCCGAGAAGCCAGTGCATAACGCTCGCGGATTTGCGCGGTGGTGCTCTGGGACAACAGGTGAATCGATTGTCGATGCCGGCATGCGAGAACTCAAAGGCAGCGGCTATCTATCCAATCGCTTGCGCCAAGTAGTGGCCAGTTACCTCATTTATGATTTGCATTCCGATTGGCGTGCTGGCGCAGCATGGTTTGAGTCGCAACTGCTGGATTACGATGTGTATAGCAATCAAGGAAATTGGCTCTACATTGCCGGCAGGGGAACAGATCCTCGCGGTGGGCGGCGCTTTAATCCGCAAAAACAAGCCCACGACCATGATCCGAGTGGAAGCTATCGCGCTTTGTGGTTAAGCGATTGATCGAGGCACAGCGCCGCCACAATAGTTTGGGCATGGATTTCAACGGTGAGCGCAATGTCTTTACCGTAGCCACCTGCCATGGCAATGGCGACCGGAATGCTACTTGCCGCCGCCCAGTCAAAGACCATTTGATCGCGTGCCAGCATGCCTGCTTTCGTTAGGCTGAGCTTGCCTAAGCGGTCATTTTCGTGGGGATCGGCACCAGCGAGGTAAATAATCAATTGCGGATCAAAAGTGGTTTTGACGGTATTGAGCGCTTCACTTAAAGCCGCTAAGTAGGGCGCGTCGCCACAGCCATCTGGCAGTGCTATATCCAGATTGCTTCTCTCTTTCTGAAAGGGGAAATTATTTTCACCATGCAGTGATAAGGTAAAAATTCGTTCATCGTTTTCTAAAATAGCCGCAGTGCCATTGCCTTGATGAACATCTAAATCAACGATAGCCACCCGAAATTGACTGCCTTGGGTTTTCTGCATGACACGTGCAGCGATGGCAGCATCATTAAAAACACAAAAACCGCCGCCGCGATCTCGGTAAGCATGGTGAGTACCGCCAGCTAAATTAACCGCTACACCATCCAAGAGGGCCGCTTGACAGGCTGCAATGGTAGCGCCAGCCGAGCGCCGCGAACGTTCTACCATGCGTTGACTCCACGGAAAGCCAATGGCACGTTGCTCCGATTCACTGAGCTCACCCGCAACAACTTTCTGGATGTAGCTTGGTGTGTGGGCATACAGTAATTGGGTATCGCTAGCAGCCGGCGCCTCAAGCAGATTAATGTGGGGGTGCACTGCGATGGCTTCGCGTAGCAAGCGGTACTTTTGCATCGGAAAGCGATGGCCTTCCGGCAAAGGCAGAACAAAGTGGTCAGTGTAAAAAGCGTTCACAGAAGGACGATGAATTGAATATGAAAGACGCGTTGGGCTTAACTCAATTTGCTGCAAGGATAGCTTTTGCTACTCCTTGCCCACTGAGCCAGGCACCCTCGACGCGGCCACCCTGCAACCAGTCTCCGCAATAAGCAATGCACTGATGCGAGTCGTAATGAAACTCGGGCTGATAGCTGGGTTCGCTGCTTGCATAACGCCAGCGGTGTATAGCGTATTCATCTGGAGCTTGGCCACCCAGCGCGACAAAAGCGGCAATCATTTGCGGTGCAATGGTGAGGGGGTCGGCATCAATCTGATCTTGGCTCCATTGCGATTGCCCATGAATGGCCCATACCTCGGTACCCGTGCGCTGGGGTTTGGCATTGTTGCGGGCAACCCAACTCAGAATACCCTCATTAATAAAGGCAGCTTCAAACGGCATATCGATTGCTTGATGAAAGCGTAGCATCATGGTCCAGCACCCTTCGGTTTTGGCCTGCTCATGAAGTCTTGCGATGCCAGGATAGACCGGCTGAGTTAGGCTGAATGCCTGGGGTGCTGGTAATGCCACAACCAAGCAATCTGCTTGGTAATCCAAAAGACCATGCTCTACCGTTTGCAGTTGCCAGCGGCCCTGAGTTTGGCTTACTTTATTTACAGTATGGCTTGTTTGTATTGCGAGGGATTGGGCCATATGGTGGGCAGGAGAAGTCATCCACGGGGTGCCCACATAGCGGGCATCGCTTGGTTTACTCTGCTGCCAGGTTTGATTTTCGTAGACCCCAACGGGGGTATGCCATTGCGCCGCAGCACCAGCTTCAATCCACTTAGCTAATTGCTTCTGAAAGGCGGGGTCGCGCGCAGTAAAGTAACGCGCGCCATGGTCACATTGCCAGCCATCGCCTTTACGGGTGCTCATGCGCCCCGCAACACCCCGGCTTTTTTCAAATACGGTAACGTCCATACCGGCTCTACCTAAAGCGTCAGCGCAGCTTAGGCCTGCCAAGCCGGCGCCGATGACAGCAACCTGACTTTTTTTCTCTTTCCTAGGTAGAATCAATCCCATGGTGCTATTTTATTAACGGAGTTTGTAATGAGCGATATTGATAAGCGGTGTTGTGGGTCTGGCGTTTGCATTATCAATGAGGCAGGTGAGTGTTGGTGTGGTCAGCGCTGGGATGGAAGCAAGATGAGTTTTGTGCCGCTGGATAGTGGTTCGGCAAGCGAAGCTAAATCAAACTCGAGTAATGCAGCGCCTTCAGACAATCAAAGCCACTCTGAACTGAATAAGCAATCCTAGACCTGCAGCTTCGGCTCCGATGGAATGCAGGAACGGCCGGCTTGAGATTCGGCTTGCTTGAGCCAGGCTGGCTTTGCACCCTTAGCGCTCTCGCCTAGCGCACGAAATTGTTCTGGTGTCAGCCGCTTTTCTAGCGCGCCGATAAAACAGCTGCAGTAGGGCTTAAAGTCGGCATCGCTGAGTTTGTCTTTCAGACCCTGATGAATCGAGCGTTGCTGCTGGATGCATTGTTGGGTGTAGAGCTCATTTGGTTTCGGGGTACTTTGCGCGAGCGCAAGGCCGATGCCCATAAAGTACGCAGTGCCAATTAATCCAAGGGCTTTAATAAGGTGGTGCATTGTGCCGTTCCAGTCGGTGTATGGGTTCAATTACGGATGAAATGAGCTGTGCAGCTGTGGTCTTGCGACCTGGCATTTCAAAGCTAATTCACTTGAACCCATACTAGGGTAGTTAACGGATTCTTGCTGCTTGGTAGCGTAAAAATGCTTTTCTACCGGCCAACAGGGCACTAAAAACCATTACTGCTGTAGCAAAAAATTGTTTCATGGGGTTCTTTCAAGGTAGATTAAGCAACATTTAAGGGAAAACCCTTAGTTCCACTATACGCTTTTTATCCACGAGGTGCATTACCCCCTTAAAACCATGGACATAGTAGTTTTATTCAGACTCTTGCAATGTTTTTTCAATGTCTTTTGCCATGCTGGTTGGGGTATCCGCTGAGCCATACCGGCGAATCACTTGACCCTTGCGGTCGACTAAAAACTTGGTGAAGTTCCATTTGATCGCCTCGGTACCCAAAAAGCCAGGGGCGCCGTGTTTCAGGTACTCGAATAATGGGTGGGCAGCGCTGCCATTGACATCGGTTTTTTCAAACAGGGGAAAATTGACCTGATAGCTCGTGCTGCAAAATTGCTTGATCTCGGAAGCTGTACCCGGCTCTTGCCCGCCAAATTGATTGCATGGAAAGCCCAGCACCTCAAATCCACGATCCTGAAATTGCGTATACAGACTTTGCAGTCCAGTGTATTGACTAGTAAAGCCACAGTGACTGGCTACATTCACAATCAGCAAGACTTTGCCAATGTAGTCATGCATCTGTTCTGTTTCACCATTTAGTCGGGTGAGATTAATGTTCGGCAGCATGGAATTTTCCCTTCCTTGAATTGAGCCCATAGATACGTTGATAGGAGTGGGCGGCGACTCCATTTTGCAATGCCTTACGAACTGGTTTTGCAATTAGCTTGATCGCAGACTGGACTGCCATTCGCTCCAGAGCAGATGGCGTCTTAAGCTGAATCAGCGGAAAGACCCAGTCGGGTAAATTCATAAAACCGGCTTTACTGACGAGGCGCACAAAGGGCCGTGAGCCCGGACTACTGGGGTATTCATCGAGCAGGTTGATAATGGTGCGGGCACGCTTGCCATAGTGCAGCTCCGGTAAATACGCAGTAATCGCCTCGTCTGTGGCGCTGGCAGTATCTGGGAGATTCGTAGCGCCAAGTCGGTTGCCAATCAAACGCATCTCAGCAAAGTAGCGATCCATGTTCATCTGCGATACCTGGGGATTGCGATAGCGCAGGTAAGCATGCATAAAACTACTGGTTTCAGTCAGGTGTACCCAGTTAAGTAGATGGGGATCGCTGGCGCTGTAGGGTTTACCAAATTCATCTACGCCTGTGATGTGCTTATGAATGCGATTCACCTTATCAATCATCTGGTTTGCCATGGCGCTAGGGCCATAGGTTGTAGCGGCAATAAAGTAAGCGGTGCGACCAAGGCGACCCTGCAAGTCGCGCCGAAAGCTCGAGTGATCCCAGACTCCGGCCAGCGCACCCGGGTGCAGTGCTTGCAAGATGAGCGAGGCAATACCGCCCACCATCATTGCCATAAAATCGGCATGCACTTCCCATGGCATGGAGTCTGGACCCAGCAAACCTGGGTCACCAGCAGGCGTTAAGAAAGCAGTAGGTGGACTACTGCTACTCACTAACTGGCGCACCATCTGCTGAATCAATAGATCTACCATGAATGTAATTTACCCAAGGCAGGTAATTGGCATCAATGCAGGGTTGAATTTAAATCAACGCCATCCTCAAGTAATTCATGAATTAAATCAAGGCGTAGCCTGGGGTTGTCTTGCATCAGTAAGTGATTTTTTTGAGTAACCGACAGTGGCAAAATTTCAGCGAGTCGATTCGAGACCCAAGCGCAATCATTCAAGTGATACGGCTCTTGAAACGGCAACTGGCTTTCGAGCAGGCCTTGCTTTTCTACCGAGCTAATAATTTCAGACAGTAAAAGTGCCGTATCACTCAACTCATCGGGTATGGGCATGACAGGATCGCTCGCAATGAGTTGGACCTCACCCATCCACAAACCACTTTTTTCACGCTTTGACTGGAGGAGAGAAAACCGAGATTGACCAATCGAGCGGGTCATATACAGGGCGGGCTGGATTGGATCAAACTCAATAATCTTTGCTAAGGTGCCAAATTTAGACAGGAGGATGTCGGGTTGTGCTGGACTTTGTATTTCAGTGCCCTCCTCAATGCCAACAATACCAAAGAAGGTCTGATTTTTAAAACAGGTTTTCATCATATCGAGGTAGCGCACCTCAAATATTTTCAGTGCAATGACACCATCCGGAAATAAAACCGTTTGCAGGGGAAATAAGGGAATCCAAAATGGTTTAGGAAGATCGTGCATCCGTTTAATGTACTGGATCTGTACGGATTTTGCTGAAGAGGCTAGTAAGCCTGTTTCAGGCAATCACTTTCGATAAAATGTCCTCATGGCGCTTAGACCAGGAAGGAATTCCTGACGCTTGGTTATTCAAAACCTGCGCCATAAAATCAAGGCTGAGCTCTTGGGTGGCTTCCTTCACCTGCTGATTGAGAACGGCTCCACCGCTACGAGTTCGGTCAGTAAACATGCTGTGTGAGCCGCCTTCAAAAACAGCCAAGGCTTTTCGCTGGCTACCAATGGCTTCAAAAATGGCGAGGCGATCCGGATAGCCACTAAAGTAGCCCGGAATCTGGATATTGTCTTCTGTAGCGGTAATGTGCAGGGTGGGAAGTTGTATAGGCTGCAGAATGGAATCCACGGTTTTTTGACCGTAAAAGCGGGGCGCTGAAATCACAATAGCGGCTTTGATGCGCGCATCACTCAGATCAACGGGTATGTCATCGCGACTGACGCGTGCACCGGAGGCAAGTAGCGTGGTATTGGCGCCATAAGAATGCCCGGCAGCAATAATCTGATTGGGGTTGATTATTTGACCTAGTGGATCTTCCAGCATGCGCGTCAAGGCAAAGCGTAAATCAAATACCCGATCAATTGCCTCTTTTTCCTGAGCCGCCTCTTGCAGTCTGGATACCAAGTTAAAGGGATTGCCAAACCAGATCGAGCGGTCACTACCGACGTGCTGGACGTGCAAGCTAGCTAGACCATGGCTTGCCCAATAACTTCCCAAGTAGCTGTAGCCCAAACGAGAGCCACCAATACCGTGGGAGAAAATAATCATGGGAACGGGGGCTGCGGACGACGCTGCAGTCGGCTGATAGAGCCGAATGGGCACAGGGCGATCGCGTGCACCATCAACCCAGTCAAGGTCATGGATTTGAAACCCAGCTGTAACAGCACCTCCGGGTAGTGGATATAAGGCAAGCGAAGGCGCGGCCACCAGCAATGCCGCAGCCGGAAGTTGCTTTAAGAGTTGCCTTCGGGAAAATTTAGTCATACCCAATTCTATTTGGCTTTTGCAAATCAAGCAGGGGGGGGGCGTCGATTGCAGCAAAAGCCTTATTTAGCGCTGCGTCGGCGCCGTGCTAAAAATTGCACTAAACGAAAGTGACTAAAACCCATAACCAGCGCAAATACCGCCACTGAATACTTCATTTCAATGCCGGTCAGTGATTGGGCGATGGTCGCAAACAAGACAGACCACAGCATGATGCTAAGGTAAGACACGATAATTAAGGGCTCTTTGATGCGCGAACCATCAAATGCTTTGGTGTATGCCACGGCGATGGGTGCCAATGAGAGAAGCAGGTAAAGAAAGATTTTCATGGCTTGATATTGAACCGTATTACTGCGTTTGACAATGGCTAGCCCTTGCCTTACTTGGCGCCGTCTATAATCCACTCTGCGAGCACTTTGGCATTTGCTTCACTTAATTTGGTATTGGCGGGCATAACCACCACGCCCCATGCACCGCTTCCGCCCAAGCGAATCTTAGTAGCCATTGCCTCAATGACTTGAGCGCGAGGTTGGTTTTGATAACGCGCTGCAATTGCTTTGTAAGAGGGCCCCACTACCTTACGATCCATTGCATGGCAACCCATGCAAGTGCTTTTCTTGGCTAAATCAGCCGACGCATGCGCCAGGTTTGGTAGCGCCGCAAATAGTCCCAGCGCCAGGCCGAAGGTAAAAATGGAGTGGGTTTTTAGATGGATCATAAACACCACTTTACAAGGATTTCGGGCAAGTAATAACCCCATGCACCAGCCCCTTATTGGCTAGGCTCAATCTGAAAAAGTTACAACGTGATCCGCGCCTAAGCGGATACCAATTTTCTCGCCAATGTGGTGATCGTGGTGGCTAGGTACATAGGCAAAGATCTCTTGGCCTGAGCTGAGCTTGAGCGTATATAAAAAGTCAGCGCCCCGAAAGGTTTTCCGAATCACCTCGGCCAATAACGGACTAGCATCATCGTGCTGAATATCATCGGCTCGTAGTAGTACGTCGACTATCCTGCCAATCGGATCGTGGTGATTGTTGTCCAGTTTGAGTTTGCCAAGCTCGATTTCAACCATGGCATTGTCTTGGATTGCGCCCTTCACAAACACGCCACGGCCAATAAAATCGGCGACGTAGCGATTGATGGGTTGATGATACAAATCGTAGGGTGTATCCCACTGAATGATGTTGCCGTCATTCATGACGCCGATGTAGTCGGCAATGGCGAATGCTTCAAATTGATCGTGCGTTACCAATAGGGCAGTTACGCCATTGTTTTTTAAGATATCCCGCATCTCAGAAGCAAGCCGCTCACGTAAATCAATATCAAGGCTGGAGAATGGCTCATCGAGCAAAATTAAATCTGGCTCTGGTGCCATGGCCCGTGCTAATGCAACCCGTTGCTGTTGACCACCACTGAGCTCATGGGGATAGGCTTGGCTTTTATCCGCGAGCGCCACCTTGCCAAGCCAATCCATAGCGACACTACGGCGTTGGCTGGCTGGTAAGGTGCTCAGACCAAACATCACGTTCTCAATCACGGACAAGTGCGGAAACAAGGCGAAGTCCTGAAACACCATACCCACCCGGCGCTGACTCGGGGCTAGTTGTACTGAAGGGGAGCTAACAACCTTGTCATGCAACTTAATTTGCCCATGTTGTAAGGGCTCAAAGCCACAAATAGCCCTTAAAACGGTCGACTTACCGCAGCCTGATGGCCCCAATAGGCAGGCAATGCCACCCGACTCAAGCTGAAGATTGAGGTCATGAACGATGCGCAGCCAGCCCTTGCCATCCGGTTTGGGGTAGGCAATCTCGATTTCTTCAAGTGAAAGTAAGGGCTTTACTGGATTCATCCCTATAATTTTCGCATTAACCGGCTAAATCCACCGGATTCTTTAAAGCTAGTTTTTACGATTGCCCCCAAAATGAGTCGAATAGTTGTACTGATCGCATTATTACTCTCCTTGCCTTTGCTTGGATTGGGCGTCCCTTTTCTGTTTCCAGAGAGCGTTCCGGGCGGAGCGAGTGCTGTGGGTCAAGGCACTTTGGCTCACCTTTGGGAGTTTGTTTTGGGCGACTACTTGGTATCGACCATTATTTTGCTGGTGGGTGTTGGTGTTGGCGTATTCATTCTTGGGGTCGGTAACGCATGGTTAGTTGCCAACTACCAATTCCCTGGCAAGCGCATTTTTGAATGGTCCTTGATTTTGCCCCTGGCGGTACCAACTTATGTGATGGCGTATTTATTTGTGGATATGTTGGAGTTTGCTGGCCCGATTCAAACTGGATTGCGCCATGCTTTGGGTCTTGAACGCCTGTGGTTTTTTCCAGATCCCCGATCCCTAGGCGGCGCTATTTGGGCTTTTTCATTCTGCCTTTTCCCCTATGTGTATTTGATTGCACGCACCGCTTTTTTAGATCGCAGCGGGCGCTTAGCCGAAGTTGCTGAAACCCTCGGCTACAGCGGATTTCAGGCTTTCTATAAATTGGTACTGCCAATGGCACGCCCCGCTATTTTTGCGGGTATGGCACTAGCATTGATGGAAGTGTTGGCTGATTACGGCGCAGTCTCTTATTTTGGCGTGCAAACATTTGCAACCGGTATTTTTCGGGCGTGGCTTTCTTTTGGTGATCGCTTAGCTGCCGTGCAACTCTCGTTGGGCTTATTGGCATTCGTGCTAATTATTTTTTATGTCGAGCAACACAATCGTGCGCGGCTTCGCTATGCCACGTCGGGCAGCGTGCCGCGTGCAACGGTGGCGAAACAGCTAAGGGGAAAAAAAGCGTTTTTGGCTTTTTCAATGTGCGGACTCACCTTGCTGTGCTCTTTTATATTACCGGTGTTTGGTTTACTGCAGTTGCAGTGGGAGCAGGGAATTAGTGTGGATGCACGCTACACTGCGTGGCTCACGAACTCACTGTGGCTAGCAGGTATAACCGCAATTATTTCAGTTGTATGCGCCCTGTTTTTAGCTTACTTTGCGCGGGCATCGAAAAGCGCCATGATGCGCTGGGTCAACCGTTTACTGGGTTTGGGTTACGCCTTGCCAGGCGCGGTACTGGCGGTTGGCATTCTTTCTTTACTGGGCCTGATTGAAGCGGCTTGGATTATGTCAGCTACGGTTTGGGTATTAATTTATGCCTACCTGATTCGGTTTTTATCATCCAGTTTACAAAGCGTTGAAACGGGTTTATCGCGCATTACTCCGGCCATGGACGGCACTGCTGCCTTGTTAGGTGCATCGCAATGGCAGACCATGACGCAGGTTCATTTGCCTTTACTTAAGCGCAGTTTACTGACTGCCGGCCTATTTGTTTTTGTCGATGTAATGAAAGAGCTGCCCGCCACTTTACTATTGAGGCCTTTCAATTTCGATACCTTGGCAGTCGCTACTTATCAATTGGCTGCCGA
>CAMDKY010000027.1 GCA_945901245.1 Polynucleobacter meluiroseus
AAAATCAAGCAAAACGGGCTTATCGGATTTCAGAACATCTTGTTCAAATGAAGCGTCACTGACGTATTTAATGCCGGCACCCATGAAAAATTCCTTATTTATTAGTAACTCGACGCTTATATTAGCAATAAGCGAACTTTCCTGCCCAAAACAACAGATTACCGCATAAATGCCACAGCCCATGAAAATACCTGCTGCTAATCCAATCATCCCTTTGCGTAATGCGCCAGGGTATGGGCAGCCGCTGAGCTGGGCCATTAGCCCTGACCGGGACGCGCTACAAACCCTCTCCAGTGGCATTTGGAGTGTGGCCATGCAAACGGATCAGCGGCCGCTGGTGGTGCTCAGTACAGCTGGACCTTTAATGGCTTTGCGGAACAGTTTGGAACACCATCGCCCGGCAGATATGTCGCCCCACAACGTATTTTTGCCCGAAGTGATGAGCCAAAATGATTGGTTAGTGTCCGCACCGCAAAGTTGGTTATTTCCAAAGGCGCAGAGTCCGCTGGAGCGCTGGTTAGCCGTGCATGCGGCGCTGCAAGCGCATCCCAAATTGCGGGCCTGGTTTAAAGCAGAGAGTGAGGCGGGCGCCTGGGGCTTAGCGCAAGCCATTATTGAAGCCTGCGATACCCTATCTAACGCAGTCCTGTCCCAGACAGTAATGGCAACAGATGACGTTGCGAATACAGCATTACCTGAGCAATGGCTTACATCCTTGACTGATTTATTGGAAAGCGCCATCGAGCATGCTTATCCGAAACTCGCCCGCAACGTGGTTGATCGAGAAGCCGAAGTATTGCTACTATTTTGGCGTTACCTCAGCGATGCGGGTAATCCGATCGTGCGCAAGTACCTGGCGCTCGCAGCACACCTGCGGGCTGCAAAACAAGCTCAGCTTGCAAGGCCGTTTGTGTGGGTGCAAACCGCAGATGGACTAGCCAGTGAGCGTACTGTGATGCAGCGTTTTATGGATGCGTACGCAGCCCATGCGCCGGTGATGGATATCCGTCTCGACTGGAGCGATATGGGTTTGTGGCCCGAAGCATTATCGGCAGGAGAGGCTGAAGCAAGCCAAGCAAGCCAAGCAAAACAAGATGCGATCCACAATGCTAAAGCCGCGTATCGAGGTCAGTGGCGTTTGCTCTCAGCCAGTCGGTTTGAAGAGCTGGCTTGGATGGCTGCCAAAAGTGTCGAGCAGCACATCATCGCCGGTAAGAAAAACATCGCATTGGTTGCGCAAGACCGTTTAGCGGCTCGCCGGACGCGCGCACTCCTGGCGCGCTTTGGTCCATCGCTCGCGATTCGGGATGAGACGGGTTGGAAGTTGTCGACGACGCGCGCTGCAGCAGCGCTGCACAGTTGGCTCTCGCTAATCCGCGCGCCCAAAGAGGGACCCAGCGCTGCCGATCTGTTGGAGTTTTTGCAAAACCCATTTGTCGATATCCCAGCCATCTTAGAAAAAGACCCTCAAGTCTGCAACGGCTTGATTGCCGAACTGGAAGATCGACTGATCGCCAGTCAAGCCCATTGCGGATGGGAATCCTTTTACATCGCTATGGAAGGGGTGCGCTACGGTACTGTGTTTCGTCAAGCGCCGGCCAATCCATTGTTATTGGAGTTATTGCAGTTCGTACGTGGCCGAGCGGTTCAGTGGCGCAGTAAAAACGTGGATGTAAGAGGGGCGTACCAGCAGTTGCAAGGCGACATCACCGTATTCGGCATGGCAACCACCTTGGCTGCTGACTCTGCTGGTAAGCAATTGCTGGATGTACTGCAGACCTTAGAGATGCCCTTGCAGCCCAATAGCATCAAGCCAATCCAGTTACGACTGAGCGAATGGATCAGTCTCTTAAGCTCAGCAATAGAAGACGCTTCGTATCAAGAGGGCAGTAAACAGGCAGAGGCCAATCTCAGTATCTTGCCCTTGAGCTCTACTCGATTACGTGAGTTCGATGCCGTGATTGTGGTGGGCTGTGATGAAAATCAGTTACCGGCATTTTCGGAGCCACCCTTGTTTTTTTCAGAAGCGCTCAATCGGTTACTACATGGCTCGACGATTGAACATGAATTTAGGCAACAAGCGCGCGACCTCTCGCAGCTTCTAGTCAGTTGTTCGGCAGTGGATCTGCTGTGGCAAAGTAAAAGTAGCAATGGTGAGCCTATTCGGGCTGCGGCTTGGATTCAGCGTCTGCAAATGGCTTTGCCGGACTGGAAGCCAGAAAGCGAGACTGCCGCGCTTGGGGGTGTTAAACGCGAAGGCTATAGCGAGCGCATGGATGGTGCAAGTGCGACACCGAGTGAGGCATTGCCACTACCCTTGTCCATGAGTCCGAGTGCGTACCGCACTCTGCGTGACTGCCCCTACCGCTACTACGTTCGCAGTCTGTTGGGGCTGCGTAAGCAAAACGGCCTTAATGAAGGCATCGACGCATCCATGGCTGGTCAAACCATCCATACGGTATTGCATCAATTTTTCCATGCCCTTAAAACCCAGGAGCACACCGATATCACTGCCATTGCCTATGGCAGTGATGCTCGGCGGGCGTGGATGACGCAGCGTTTAAACCAAGTATCCGAGCAGATTTTTGCCAGACTGATTGAAGGTGATGAACGCGTATTGGGGATACTACGCGATTGGCAAAAGCAAATTCCGAGCTTAATTGAGTGGCAATTGCAGCGCGAATCTAGCGGTTGGCGATACCTTGATGGTGAGACTCAGGTCGGCTTTGATTTACCCTTCACAACCGATGACGGAGAACTGCGGATGATGCGCATCGAAGGGTATGTTGATCGCGTCGATACCAATATCAATTCAGCAAGTGCAGCCGTGCTTGACTATAAGCACCAAAATGTAAAAAGAGTGCGCGATCGTGCTGATGGTATTTTGGATGACCCCCAGTTATTAATCTACGCGCGCGCAGTGACGGATGCCGATTCGAATTTGCCGCTGCAAGGGCGGCAGGTTACAGAGGCGGAGTGGGTCGCGCTCAAAGCCGAATTAAAAAATGGCTATGGCAGCTCCGAGCGTTCTGTTGCCGTTGTCGATTTAGCCGATACGCTGACCCAATCCATGGCACAAATCAGGGAGGATGTGGAGCTATTGTGGGCGCGTAAAACCCTCAATGCATTTGCACCCGATAGTGTGTGCCGTTATTGTGAGTCCCGCGGCGTTTGCAGAAAGGGGATGTGGTGAACCCAATGCAATTTGATCAGCGACGTGCTTGTGATCCAGCTCGCTCGGTGATGGTTTCTGCGTGTGCGGGCAGTGGTAAAACCTGGTTGTTGGTTGCCCGCATGGTTCGTATCTTATTGGCGGGGGCTAAGCCCCATGAGATCCTGGCCTTAACATTCACACGCAAGGCCGCGCAAGAAATGCGCGAGCGCTTGTATGGCCTCTTAGAGCAATTTGCCAAATGCGATGATGCAGCATTGCTTACTGCTCTTCGTGAGCGTGGCTTGAGTGATAAAGAGGCACAAGCCGCTGTGCCGCAAGCCCGTACCCTTTATGAAATCGTACTGGCAAGCCCCCAAGCGATTGTGATTGATACCTTTCATGGCTGGTTTGGCAAACTCTTGGGCGCTGCTCCCGTATCGGTTGGTATTCAGCCGGGATTTAGTTTGCGCGAAGACAGTAAGCGCCTGCAAGCAGAATGCTTAGCGGATTGGTGGAGCGAAATGCCCGAGGAGCTAAAGCCCCATTACGATGCGCTGCTAAAGCAGCTCGGCGCCCATGAAGCCCTGCAATTTTTAAGCGGTAGTTACAGCGTATTTAAGCAGCGGGGCGCGTGGACTTTCTTTGAGGCGCGCTGCACTGAGCTGGGTACCACACCCATTCAGCAGTTACAGCAGATGCTCACGGACATCAGTACTCCCAATGCAGTACTGCAAATGTGGAATGCCCCAAATACCCTTGACGACTTAGGTTGTTTGGCGCGCTGCTTTGCTAATAGTACGCAAACCGAACAACAGTACAGCGCTGTGATTGAAGAAGTAATCCAAGCCAAAGAGGCAGGCTTGGATATTACAGAACAGGGTGAGTTGTTTGCTGCGCTGGAGGCTATCTTCTTGACTAAAGATAAAACAGCCCGCAGTTCCAATGCAAAAGTATCTCCTGATCTCAAAAAATGGCTGAACAAAGTAGATCGAGGCATTAGCGAGTCCAGTTACATTGCCTGTAAAGCAGCCTGGGCAGATGCTTTTTTAGCGAATGTACAGCGCGAGCGCGAAGCGGCTACTTTAAAACTGAACACCGCTTGGTTCGCTTTAAGTTCCGCGATGCTCGCCCATGTGCAGGCGAGCAAAGAGGCCATGCGTGTGCGTGATTTTGATGATCTGGAGATTGGGGTTAGTCAGCTCATGGCGGACTCGAGCCATGCAGCTTATCTTCAGGCTCGGCTCGATTCACGCTACCAGCACATTTTGATTGATGAGTTTCAGGATACCAACCCCCTGCAATGGCAAATTCTGCGTTCGTGGTTAGAGGGCTATGGTACTGATGTCAGTAAGCCCAGTGTTTTTATTGTGGGCGATCCTAAGCAATCGATTTACCGTTTTCGTCGGGCTGATCCGCGCTTATTTGATGCAGCAAAAGGCTTTCTGGAATCAGAGCTGGGTGCAGACTTTATTCAGCTCGATGTGACTCGGCGTAATGCGCCATGCATTAATGATGCTGTTAATAAAACCTTTACTAGTGCGCTCTTGCCAGACAGCTATCGTTACTCTCCGCAAACCACGGCATGGGTAGCGCCAAATTCGCTTGACCCAAAAACGAATGCGCTCAAACAAGGTGAGGCCTACGTAATTCCCTTGATTCCACACCTCACACATGAAGTTGAGGAGCGTTCTGGTAATGCCTTTGCAGGCCCCTTACCCGATGCCAGTGAAACTGGTGGGGTATTGCAGCGTTACCATGAGGGGCAAGGCATCGCTCAGATGATTCGGGAGGTGATGCAAACTCGCCGTGTGCTGGAGCTTGTCAATGGGCAGCTGGCTTGGCGTGATCCGCGGCCGAATGATTTTTTGTTGTTGGTCAAGCGCCGACAGTATTTACCGCAATACGAGCGGGCCATGCGCGAAGCCGGGCTGGCCTTTGAAAGTTCGCGCTTGGGGGGTTTATTAAATACCCTGGAGATCGATGACCTGATCGCGCTCTTAACGGTGCTGGTGACCCCACGCCATGATTTGCCACTAGCGCAGGTATTGCGTAGCCCTCTTTTTGGCGTAAGCGAAGACCAAATGCAGGCGCTGGCGATTGCAGTTGCAAATGAGGGTTACCGATCATGGTGGGACGCCTTGCAGGCCAGCACTGATCCCTTATTGATTACGGCAGGAAGTTACCTAGAGCACTGGCGTGTTTTGGGGGAGCGCTTGCCAGTGCACGATTTGCTTGATCGAATTTATGCTGAAAATGATGTCCGCATGCGCTACGCGATTGCAGCAGATGACTTACTCAGGCCGCAGGTCTTGGCAAACATCGATGCTTTTTTAGAGCTTGCCTTAAATCACGACGGCGGACGGTACCCTAGTTTAGGTCGTTTTATTGCTGAGGTGAAGGCGATGCGCCAAGGCGACGATGATGAAACCCCAGATGAGGGAGAGATGGATCTGGATGGTGAGGTTCCAGAGTCCCTTGAGCTAGAGGGCGACAGCGCTTTGTCAGACGAGGATCGTCATAAGCGGGTTCGCATCATGACGGTGCACGGCGCCAAAGGATTGGAGGCGCCATTTGTGGTCTTGCTCGATGCTAATCACACCACCGGTATGAATCAGCACCGCGGCATTCTGCTGGATTGGCCCCCAAATGAGGCTGCACCGATCCATTTATCAGCGTTTACCAAAGATACGATCACGAGCCCGCGCACACTAATTCAGGAAGAAGAGCAGCGCATTAGCCGTAATGAAAACTGGAATGTACTTTACGTAGCAATGACCCGCGCTAAGCAGGGGCTGTGGGTTAGCGGGGTGGCGACGTCCTCCAGTAAAGAAGGTGGGCTTGATTTAAATTCCTGGTACCACCGCATACAGTCGGCAGAGCTGCCTAGCTATATCGTATCGGAGGAGATGGCTAAGGATGTAAATGATGCAAAAAATGGCTCACCTAGCCAAGCCAATCGAAGCAATCCAAGCAATCCATTTACGATCGATGACTTTGCACTTGATTGGGAGGTGGCCCAATCCAGTCATGCTTTGATGCTTGCGAATATTGAAAGGGGCATTGCAAACACCAACACAGCTTTTGATCCAGTAGAGCCTGAGATTGACCCCCGTATTTTGGAAGATGGGGTGTATTTTCATGCCTTATTGGAATGCTGCACGCTGCAGAGCGGTGCTACTGCTGCTGATTTGCCTAATCTGTCTCAAGCCATGAATTGGTTTGGTATTGATGAGGCCAGGGCTACGCTAGCCTTATCTCGGGCTAAAACCGTTTTGCAAACCGACGCTTTGAAACCCTATTTACTGGACGGTAATTGGATGCAAGCTTGGAATGAAATCGACATACTCATCCCTGCTGATGAAAGTCAATTAATGCCTGACGAACAAGTCAGTAAAACCATCCATACGCGTTTTGATCGCTTAATTGAGTTTGCTGATCGCTTGGTTATTTTGGATTACAAACTAACTTTGCCTAAGGAGGGCGATAGCAAAAAAGCCTTGTATCAAAAACAACTGCAGCAATACGTTAACGGCTTGAAGCGCATTCGGATGGATAAACCAATTGAGGCCTATTTAGTCTCTGCTGCTGGAGAGCTACTCCAAGTGGTGTGATGCACTACGATTAGTGGGCTTCTAAGGCTTTGCGTAAGTACGGGTCAATATCACCTTGACCCAGTAGCCAGCGCTTGTAGTCAGCAGGTACATCCGCCATGGCAACCCCTTTGTGTTTACCAAAAGGCATAAGGCTGGGTGATCGTGCTTTTTCAGAGGCGAGCCATAAGTCTTCAATGCTTGCAATGGAGCGAGCCAGGCAAATATGCTGCAAGATAACCGCGCAGATGCCGACATCGGCTAATGCGCTATGGGCATTTTTTAACATGTCCTTCGCATTCTTGCGATCCAGAAAATAAAGTAGGGCACTTTGATTATGGCTATCCAGGTCCGGCCAAATTGAACGAGCCAAGGCTAAGGTGCAAATGCGTTTGATGTCTGGATTGCCAATGGCTGCCCAATCAAAGTCCACATTGTGGCCAATCATGTACTGGGTATCCGCTGGAAGGATAAAGGAGGTGCTTGGCGGACAATCAACTAACTCTTCATCCAAAATGTGGTGGGTCGCTAATGCCCCAAGACTAATCGGCTTGCCGGGGTTGTATCGCTGTACCCATGGGTTGCATGTCGTAAATGGACTGAAGGAGCTTAGCTCAAGCCATGCCGCCTCAATAATGATCGGATTGTTTTTATCGGTTGCTTCTGTATCGAAAATAATGGCTGTTGGCATGATCAATAAATATATTTGAATTAAGCAACACTTTAGCTGATTTGCAGAGTGTGTAATTAATAACGTCTTTTCTAGCTTAAGCAAGGCACTGTCAAGAAAGAGTCATGGATTCGTGCTCTAATGCGGCTCATGATTACAGTTGTTATTGCCTCGTATCAATATGGGCACCTCGCAGCACACTGCATTGAATCGCTGCTTTCCCAAACAGTGATGCCCGAGCGCATCGTGTTTGTGGATGATGGAGCGCACGATTGCGGTCATCTTCCTTTACTCTATCCTGATATTGAATATATTCTGCGTCCGCACAACTTGGGTACGGTAGCCAATTTCCAAGACATGCTTGAACGCGTCGAAACCGAGTACGTGCTCTTTATAGGCGCCGATAATTGGCTACGTTCTGATTCGATTGAGTTGCTCACCACCCATGCGGGTGCCGATATTGTTACTTACGACATTGTCGTGACCGGTGAGTTGAAGGCAGAGATCACCTTGCGCGTTCCCGGTCAAACTCAGCTTCACCAAGGTGATTTGTATTGGGATCGTCAAGGACTGCACCACGGTTCAATGATGTATCGCACTGCTTTGGGTAAGCAAATTGGCTACCAAAAGCGTTTTGCTGATCGCGCTAATCCTCAGGAAGACTGGAATCTGTGGGACAAGATGCAAGAGCAGGGGGCTTCAGTATCAAGTATTCAAGAGGGCTTACTTTACTATCGCCGTCACCGTGAAAACTTTTTAAAGTACGGCGAAGCAGATTACGTGCGTAACTTACAGGATCTTGAGTCACAAACCCAATAACTAGCATTACGCATTACAAACCCTGTTTCAATTGATTGAGGGCTAACTGATCTAGCTGAAGACGCACCCCGAGCGTGCCTGAGTTATTGTGGACTGGCCCTTTGCGCAGGCTAATGTCCAGCGACTGTATTTCTTTATGCATACAACATGCATAAATAATTCGGCTGACTAAGCGTTCTTGGGTTTCATAATGGCAGTCATTGGCCAAACGATCAATCTCTTGAACGAGTGGGTCATAGTCAAATACATGGGCCATACCATCTTCTTTAATAAATACCAGTTCAGCGTCAATCCACAGGGTTAAATTCAGTAGATGCTCATCTGGAACGACATCGCCCGTTTGGTAAGTACCAATGCTGGTGCGAAGCTTTAAGTCCTTCAGTTCTATACAGGCTTGCTGGGTCATGGGTATTTCTAGGTTGAATAGGTCAAAGCAACTGTGGAAGTGCAAAAAGTAGCCCTGCTGCCAAAATGATGAGAACCGGGTTGACTTTGGTGCGGGCTAAGATAACAAAGGCAATGAGTGCAAGCCCAAAAGTAATTGGGGTATTCGCTGCGGCTTTACCAACTGCGTAGACCCCTGAGAGCATTAAACCAATTGAGATTGGCTCGAGCGCATTTTGAATGGCGCGGCGCCAGAGTGTGTCGCCTATTTTGATCCAAAGCCGCCCAACGAATAAACATAAAACACTGGAGGGAATAAAGAAGGATAAAAAAACCACTGCAGCACCGAGTAACCCGGCGATTTGCAAGCCAATGACCAAGACCATCAACATATTGGGACCTGGTGCCAGTTGGCCTAGGCTGTAGATGTGCACAAAGCGGTCGTGCGATAAGTCAAACTGATGCAATAAGATACTTTGCATCTCAGGCAAGACGGCGGTGCCTCCGCCTACTGCCAGTAAAGACAGGACGGCAAAGGTGAGCGCAAGGTGAAGTAATGCCATTTAGCCCTTATCCTTTGGGCGATAAATGAAGAGGCCGATGGGAACCATAATTGCTAATACTTCGAGCAGCTGTAACTTAACGATACTCATCAAAATAAAGGTAGTTGCAATCAGTAAAAGGGAAATGGGTTTTCTCCAGTGATCATCACCGATTCGGTATGTAACGGCCGCAAGCAGGCCGGTAGCACCAGCAGCAATTCCGGTTAAGAGTAAAACGGTAATGGCATGATCAGTTAGTGCGGTGTAGACAAGGCCTAACAACAGAACCAAGATAGAGCCAGGCAGCACCAGTCCTAATAAGGCAATAACCGATCCTTTAATGCCCCTTAAGTAGTCCCCGGTTAAAACCGCTAGATTGACGGAATTAAGTCCAGGCATGGTCTGGCTAATGGCAAGGTAGGCCATAAATTGGTCTGCAGTGAGCCATTTGCGTTTCTCAACTAATAAGATCCGTTCGTAGGCAATAATGCCGCCACCAAAGCTGACTGCACCCACAATCAGAAATTGCAGAAACAGATCCAGTAAGGAAGCGGGCTCTTGTGCGCTCTCTTGGATTGGGATAGGGGATGCGTTTGGCACAAGCACTGGTTATTCTGGTTTGCCGTATACCAGGGCCGTTTTAGTACTGCCAATTTCGAGCCATTTTTCCAGTTCAAATTGCAGTGCGCTAAAAAATGCATCGGCTCGCTTGTGCGCTTTGACTTGCGCACGGTTTTCATCGGTAACCCGATAGGCAAAGGCAAGCTCGCCAACGATGGGATCACCGACACTGCGCATCCAGATGGCGATTTCACAATGGGCCTGCACACCATTACCAAAAACCAAATTACCTAATGGCAAGCAGGCCTCTAAGATTTTGTTTGTGCTGCCACCCACAATCCGAATCGGCGTCTTCTTTTCGAGTGACTCGATTTCGAGTTTCGGAAAGAACTGACTAACGCCTGCAAAACTGCGATCAAATACCTTATCAAGTAATACCGCATCTAGAATCGCATTGTGTGAATACAAGGTACGGGTAGTGCCTAATTTATCGCCCCGCAAAATTTCTTCTTTCAATCGCAGGCGGTACTTCAAGCCTTTTTTTGGACTTGGATCTAAGGTGATGGCGTCTTTGATCTCATGCGAGCGGTGCTTGAGTGTGACTTCGCACCAATCATCGACCCAAATATTTTGGCGGGACTCGCGCACGCGCAAAATAAGGTTGTTTTGCCGAAAGTGCTCGCTAGTCGTATCGTAAAAATAGATGTTACGTAAAGCAGTGCTTGCGTTATCGAGATGAAAAAACCCCACCTTCTTTTTGGCACAAAAGAGACGAATTTGCTCGCTAAGCGCGGTGATGCGGCTTAAACGATCGAGCCCTTGCGGCTTAATTAAAAGCTTGAATTCGCGGTTGGTAATACGCTTGTGCGGTTTAGTCATTCAGTGGCAGCCTATGGGCATTGCAATGTCTACTATGCTAATGCCTATTGGAGAGCCCAAGGCATGGGCATATTGTTAAGGCAGCTTATTTTGAAAAAATCTATATTAATCAATATGTTAAAGAAGTATTTGTTATCACCACTGCACTAAAACAGTGAATTTTAAAAAAATGGTTTAGGCTTACGGAGTGAGTGGGTATTAGCGCAATTGAACGATTGTGCAGGTCACACTTTAGTTGCTTATTGCTTACGAAAACGAGATCCAAGCGAGCCCGTAATGTGGAGATTCAACTCAATTGACTAATACCCCATCAACTGGCCTAGCTATTTTACTTGGGGCACGCACAGACTCAACTATTATTCGGCGCCAAACACAACGTTGCTTGCGTTTGCTGGGCATTGATGATTTGCTGGATTATGAAGTTCACATCGCTAACAATGCGTCTTGGTTGCACCTCAGCGCAAACGATCGGTTGAAGGCTTTATGCCCAAATTTTGATACTGCCCCTATTCAAGCTTTCTTGTCTGGACGTCAGCCAGATCGTGAGAGCCAAATGATTGCTGAAATCATCTTGGCTATGGCACTCAGTCCGCAAACTATGTCCTTCAAAACCACTCGCGAGTTCAAAAGTGCGCTGCGGATGCGCCGCAATGCCGTTGACGTAGCTTCCCGAACGGAATTGAGCTTCGATACAAGCTCAATCACTCGTCCGCAAGCCTACTGGGTCTACACCAAGGAGAATGGATTTTTATTACGGCAAGGCGTTTCATTAGCAGAGGGTCTGGAGCGCGCTTTGTGTCCTGACGTGAGTGGGTACACCTATGCCTTTTCATGTCAACGTGCCTCTGAATATTTAATGCTATACGCGGTTGTATGTGAGTTAGCTAAGGTAAATAAAGCCGGCTTGCTTGCAGTAGAGGAACAGTGGCGTAAGCGTGCCTTAACGGGCGATGATTTTCTATTTCGCTTTTTAGAGGAGCGGGGCAGCCGTGAAAGCCCTATGCCGATGCGCTATTACATTCCAGGCGATCGCATTTGGTTTAAAAATCCCGATGACCATTCTTCTGATATTGAAGGCTATGAGGGATCCTGGGTGATTTATTTGGGTGGAGGAAAATTCTGCAATTTATGGGATCGACATCAACCCTATATGCTCGAAGAAAAGTGCCTGGAGATTTATTACTGGAGTCAATCGGTTGAAGTCAATTCTGCTGGTATTGCTTGGATGAACGAGGCAGTAGTGAAAGAGCAAGTTAAAGAGGCCCTCAGTAATCCAGCCATCATGAATCCAATACTAGAAAAGATGATGGTCTTCCGTGACCCTACCGGTGTATATGCCGATGGTGGATGCATTGACTTGAGTCGTGACTCGTTTAGCTCGGTCTATACCTAGCTTCCTCGAGGCGAATAGCTTCCTTTCGCATGCACATGTAGGTAGTTTTTTGGTGTTACAGTCAGCTCATGATTTTGTCCCCAAGCCATGTCCTTCAAGCCGACAGTCTCTCTAAGCGAGTGTCTTCTGAGCGCTGGCTTTTTCGTGACCTCAATCTCTTTCTTACCAGCGGCGAACAGCTTGCATTGCAGGGTGCATCGGGTGTCGGAAAATCGACCCTTTTGAATCTGTTAGCGGGATTAGACGAGCCCGATGCGGGGAGAGTTTTATACCAAGGTCAGGATTTGAGTTTGATGAGCGAGGCAGAAAGGCTAGCGCTAAGGCGTACTGCTTTTGGTTTTGTGTTTCAGGCTTTTCATTTGATGCCACACCTCACGGTGTTGCAAAACACCATGGTGCCTTGCTTATTGGCGGGCATGCCGGTCCAGCAGGCAACCGAGCAGGCGAGTTCTTTATTAAATGGGCTTGATCTCAATCAATGCACGGATGCGTATCCCGCAACGCTATCAGGAGGTGAGCAGCAGCGCGTAGCACTTGCCCGCGCTTTGGTGCACCAACCGCAGTTGGTGCTGGCAGACGAGCCAACCGGTAATCTCGATCCCCAGACAGCAAAACAAGCGCTCGATTTACTGTGCAGTACCTGCCGCACACAAGGCGCTGCACTGCTGATGGTGACCCATTCAGCCGAGGCAGCTGCACGACTTGACCGTACATTTGTATTAACCGGATGATGCTGTTTTATTGGCTTTTAGTATCAGCATTTAAAGCGCAACCGGGCCGCTGGCTGATTGCTGGATTTACAGTTGCCTTGGGTATTGGTTTGGCGGTAGCGATTCATACGGTGAATCGCAGCGCACTGAATGAGTTTGGGCGGGCGCTTGATCTGATTAATGGCCAAGCTTCAGCACAATTAATCATGCCGACGGGCGATTTTCCAGATACGCTTTACGATGATTTAGTTGAACGTCAGCAAGAATTGGGTATTCGGGCGATTAGTCCGGTCTTTGAACGTACGACACAATCCATTCGGGTATTGGGACTCGATATTTTTCAAGCGGGACGAGTAAGCCCAGCACTCATGCCATCGGCAGCTGAGGGGCAGCGTTTGGAGTTCTTCGATCCCAATGCCATTTTCTTATCGGCAACGGCTTTGAATTCCTTAAACCGTGCAATCGGTGATGACTTGACTTTGTCGTTTGAAGGCAAAACCGTAACGGTTCAGATAGCAGGACTCATCCCTGGCGCTGTGGGCCAGAGTTTGGCTGTAATGGATTTGGGAGCGGCGCAGTGGCGCTTAGACGGCCTTGGGCGTTTAAGTCGATTGGATATTCAGCTGGAGGACGGACAGAATTTTAATCAGCTAGCGGATGCATTGGCCAAATCCAATCTAGGTCTAATGCTGGTAACCGCCGATGATCGCGACCGTCGCATGTCCAATCTATCGCGTGCATATCGCGTGAACTTAACCGCTCTTGCCCTAGTTGCATTATTTACCGGTGCCTTTTTAGTCTTTACAACGATTGGCTTTTCGGTTTTGCGCCAGCAAGCTCAGCTTGCACTATTAAACGTGCTCGGCGCTGGACGCGCTTGGTTATTTACCCTTGTGCTGACTCAAGCTGCTTTAGTGAGTGCGATTGGGGGCCTGCTGGGTATTGGCTTTGGATTGGGTATGGCTACTATCTTGTTGCGCATACTCGGTGGCGACTTGGGCGCCGGTTTTTTCTCCAGTACCGTACCGCCAATAGACATCGACTCTAGTGCGTTATTCGGTTTTTGGTTTTTATCGGTAGTCGTCGGCATTCTGGCGGGTTACTTTCCAGCCCGAGCGGCGACGACTTCGGCGCCGATGCAGCAATTACGTGCTGGCGCTGGTGAGCGCATTCTGGGGCCCTTGGTGCGCAGTCGCTGGGCCATGGTATTTGCGATGGTGAGTGTCGTGTTAGCCTGGATGCCAGCAGTGAATGGATTACCGATTGCGGCCTATTTATCCATTGCCTTTGTCTTGTTTGCTGGTATTGCCATGACGCCCATGGTGGTCAGTTATTGTTTTCTAGGCTTAAAGCGCTGGATATCACAACAAGACTCCCGATCCCATTCACCTGCATTCATTCTTGCCGTGTGGCGTTTGGCACAAGCACCGGCCAGCGCCGCAGGCTTGATTGCAGGGGTCGTGGCGGCATTGGCTTTAACCGTAGCAATGGTGGTGATGGTGGCTAGCTTTCGAGACTCGGTAACGCAGTGGTTGGATCAAGTATTGCCAGCGGACTTGTATGCCAGCTTAAGCCGGTCGAACTTCAATCAGGCATCAATCGATGATCCCCGTTTAGTGGATGCAATATCTGCCATTCCTGAAATCGCGCGGCTAGAATTGACACTGCAACATAAAATCGTGTTTCAAGCCGATCGACCTGAAGTGGCCCTCATTGCCCGACCCGTTCCGCTGGCACGCGCTGCCGAGGTTTTGCCATTAACGGGCGATCTTGTTGCGCAGACGGCGAGCGGATCTGCTGCCTTGCCAGTGGTGTTTGTTTCAGAAGCGATGGCAGATCTGTATGGCTGGAAACCCGGGCAAGTGCATGCATTGCCGTCAACCACGTCGATTAATCAGGCTATTTCAGTTTGGGTTGGCGGTGTCTTTCGGGACTACGGCCGTCAGCATGGAGCGATCGTGATCGACATTGCAAATTACCAGGCCTTAACGCAAGATATGCGCCGCACCGACATTGCGCTTTGGCTAAAGTCGGGCAGCAATCCTTCTGTAGTGTTAGACACCTTACGGAATCAGTTTCCCCAGCTGAAGGAGCTAGAGTTTCGGAGTTCGGCTAATTTACGCGCTTTGTCTCTGACTATTTTTGATCGGAGTTTTGCCTTGACCTATGCCCTAGAGCTGGCAGCTTTGCTGGTCGCCCTTTTTTCAGTTGCGGCTGGGTTTGCGGGGCAAGCGCTACTGCGTCAAAAGGAGTTTGCCTTGATGGAGCACCTAGGGCAGTCAGTGCCAGAGCGAACCCAATGGCTGACCTATGAATCAGGCATGTTACTCGGCCTAGCTGCCGCGTGGGGTACGGCGCTCGGTTTAATCATGAGTCAGTTATTAATTCATCGGGTCAATCCCCAATCGTTTGGTTGGACCATGGACACCAGCATTCCCATCGTTGCGCTTACGGTGTTGGCCTTGGGCATTGTTTTATTGGGAATTGCTGCTGCAGTTTGGGCCGCGAATCGCAACTTAAATCCCAAGCGTTTAGGCCTTGCCTTACGGGAGGATTGGTGATGCACAACACGCCGCGCCGGCTTTATCTAAAAAGCCTGATTCTCCTCGGCATGAATCCATCCCTAGCAACTCTAGCTGGACCTGCATCCCCAAGCTATCCTGACGTGCGACAGCGAGCGCTGGTTTTTCCGCGGGACTATGGCGCCCATCCGGAATACCGTACCGAGTGGTGGTACATGACAGGGTGGTTAGGTGCGGGTGAGGATGCCATTGGATTTCAGGTGACCTTCTTTCGGAGTCGAACGCGCCACCCAGCAGACAACCCGAGTCGTTTTGCGCCCCAGCAATTATTGTTTGCCCATGCGGCGCTAGCAATACCCAGCGAAGGCAAATTGCGGCATGCCGAGCTCGCTGGTCGTGCTGGTCCTGCCGGCGCTGCATTCAGTTCACTGGATACCGATCTGCATTTATCCGGGTGGCGCCTGCAACGTCAGGCTAACGATAGTTACTCGGTTGTCATTCCGGCCGATACCTTTACCCTAAGGCTAGAAGCCAAGTCGCCCCAAGCTCCAGTATTGCGCGGTATTGGCGGCGTGTCGTCAAAAGGACCCGCAGCGCAATTTGCGAGTTACTACTACAGCAGGCCACAGCTTGGAGTGTCGGCGCAAATCACCCTGAAAACTCCATCCAAAGGTGCGCGAGTAGCAGAGCAGCGCTTTAATAAAACCGGCCTTGCTTGGTTTGATCATGAATGGTCGAGTAGCTTGATGATGCCTGGAGCAGTGGGATGGGATTGGATTGGTATTAATTTACTCGATGGTGGCAGCATCATGGCCTTTCGGATGCGCGATGCAGCTGGTGCTACTTTATTTAGCGAGTGGGATTGGCGCGATGCACTGGGTAAGTCAATCGAAACGCATCGCAATGCCAATTGGATTCCGCTGGGGCAGTGGCGTTCACCACGATCCCTCTACACCTACCCAGAACGCTTCACATTGCGCGTTGCCGGACGGGAATGGACTCTGCAGCCCTTAATGCAGGATCAAGAAGTCGATGCTCGCGCCAGCACGGGTGGATACTATTACGAAGGTGCAGTTCAGCTGATAGAGCTGGGTAAGGTAGTGGGCAGAGGCTATTTGGAGCTGACCGGCTACGGCACTCCAGTGTCCTTATAAGCCCTTCAGCACGCTTCACGTACACTCGCACCCATGGCAAATAAACTCAATAGCCTTACTGGCTGGCTTCGCGATTACCATGTTCTCGCACGCTATCGAACGCAGTGGATCTTAGCAAGTCTATTTTTACTCTTGGCTGCAGCAGCCACCTTGGCAGTGCCATTAGCATTTCGGGGGGTGGTCGATACCGGTCTCACAAGCGATGCGATTGATCGCCAGTTTATTTATTTACTTCTACTAGCAGCCGTATTAGCGCTAATGACGGCTAGCCGCTTTTACATGATGTCGTGGTTGGGTGAGCGGGTGGTAGCAGATATTCGGCAGCGCGTTTTTGAAAACGTATTACGCCAAAGTCCGACTTACTTTGAGACCTTGCAAACAGGGGAGGTGCTATCACGCCTGACGAGCGATACGACTCTGGTGCAAACCTTAGTTGGCTCGAGTATTTCAATCGCACTACGCAGTTTAGTCATGCTGGTGGGCGGCATGACCATGATGCTGGTGACCAGCGCTTGGTTGGCGGGTGTGATGATTGTTTTATTGGCCTTGATTGTGTTGCCACTATGGGCCTTGGGTCGCCGTGTGCGCAAAATGTCGCGAGCCAGCCAAGATAAAGTGGCCGACACGAGCGCAATGGCGGGGGAAGTATTAAATGCTATTACGACGGTGCAAGCATTTACTCGCGAGCCCCATGAGCAACAGCGCTTCAATACCGCAGTTGAAATTGCCTTTCGTGAGGCAAAAAAACGCATCACCATGCGCTCCATCTTGACTGCCATGGCGATTGTGATGTCCTTTGGGGTAATCGTATTTGTTCTGTGGATTGGGGCGCAGCAAGTTAGCGCTGGCTTAATGACCTTGGGGGAGCTGACCCAATTCGTCCTTTACGCTGTTCTCATTGCCGGTTCGATTGGCGCCTTGTCAGAAACCTGGGGTGATTTACAACGGGCTGCTGGTGCAATGGAGCGCTTGGTGGAGTTAATGCAAGCAACGCCAACTTTGCGCCCCTTAGACCAAAATACCAATCAGGCAACAGGTGTCGGCATACTGCTGCCTGAGGTGAATGCAATAGCACTGAATGACCTGTCGTTTACCTATCCATCGCGTCCCGATTTTATGGCCATCAATCAGCTGTCCTTTGCGGTACCGCAAGGCGCTCGGTATGCGGTAGTGGGTCCCTCAGGTGCTGGTAAAAGTACCTTATTTGCGATGTTATTGCGCTTTTATGAGCCAAGCGCTGGCCAGATTGCTATTTTTGGTCAAGACATTACGCAGTGGCCCGTAAGCGAATTACGTAATCTAATTGGTATTGTTCCGCAAGAGCCCGTTATCTTCGCAGCGAGCGCGATGGAAAACATTCGCTATGGCAAATTGGATGCAAGCGATGCGGAAGTAATTGAGGCTGCTAAAACTGCCCATGCCGATGGATTTATTACGGCATTGCCGCAGGGCTACGACAGCTTTTTAGGGGAGCGCGGCGTACGTCTTTCCGGTGGACAAAAGCAGCGAATCTCGATTGCCCGTGCAATTCTAAAAAATCCACCCATCCTATTGTTAGATGAAGCCACTAGCGCACTCGATGCAGAGTCCGAACGTGAGGTGCAGTTGGCCCTGGATACCGTGTTACCGGGAAGAACATCTTTGACGATTGCCCATCGCTTGGCTACGGTGCTGCGTGCTGATCGCATTCTAGTACTGGAGGAGGGCAAAGTTGTTGAGCAAGGCAGTCATGCCGATTTGATTAAACAGGGTGGCTTATACGCGCGCCTAGCTGAATTGCAGTTTGCTTGAGTTCGGCCTATAAAAACCCAGTAGCTAGAGTCTCTGGTACCAAGCTATACAACTATTTTTTTGGATTCAGCTGACGCCACAAAAGTACGCTCCCGCTAGCAAGCTGAATCAGCATGAGGCTATTGGAGAGTGCGGATAAGGTAATAAAGTAAGCGGCCGTGGGCGCAAAAAGAATCGGCAGTCCATCGAGCAGAGCTGTTTCGCGTAAATAATCCATTCGCGGTATCAACATAAACGCCATGACTGCAGTCGAGGCCGCCAAGATGATGGTCGGTAGGCGCAGTTGTTTGTATTGCACGAGACCCCGCTTAATCAGTAAGTTAGATACGCTCAAGACAATAAAGGCGATACCCAAAATATAATTTGCTAAATACTGCGTGATGATGTCCGCCAGCATGCCCCCCGCTTGATTATCACTCGAGGCAATGCGCACAACAATAGCGCTTCCAAGCTGCGCCACGAGTCCGCCGATGAGCAGGAGGCAAAGGCATGTCAAGATCCGAGTGGTAGCCCTATGCTGATTAAGCAACTCTGATGAAACTGGCATGTCTGATGGCTTAAGCGATTGCATTCAAGTAAGGTATTTTGGGAATATTAGTAAGGCAATCATCTTAAGCGTTTGCATGAAATTGATTTAAAAAAGGCATAAAAAAGAGACCAAATCTTGCTGCTTATTCAATTGTTGTAACAGAAAACCCTTTTTGGAGTAGTCTTATACGTAGATTTCGATAAAAGTGCAAACTTGATTTTCCTTGTTTGTCCTTATTGGTCGCCTTCGGGCGACTCTTTTTCAATCAAGCTTGAACTACTTTGTATTTGATGCTGTTTCACCTTTTAAAAGGGTTTACTAATAACACCATGATTCAGATACAAATTTGGGGTGATTTTGAGTGCCCTTATTCTTACCTTCAGACAGTAGCATTAGCTAAACTAAAAGAGCGCTACCAAGATGGGATTGAGATCATTTGGCGGGCGATCGAGCTCGCCCCGACGGCTGGCACCATGCCCCCATCCGATGTTTACCTTAAGAAACTCCAGCAAGCGGCAGCAGAACCTATTGTGCAAGACGAGCAAATGGTGCTCAATGCACCTGCCTTTTTAACCTACACCTGGCTCGCTCAAGAGAGTGTCTGCTTTGCGAATAAACATGGAAAGTCACTGCAGTTGGCATTGGCTATTTTTAAGGCGGTATTTAGTCAGAGCGCCAACATCGGCAATGAGGATGAAATCATTGCATTGGCCCAAGGCGTTGGGATTGATCCCGATGCATTGCGTGAGGCGTTTGATGATGGGGTGGTTACCAGGCAAGTGATTGCCGATGAGGAAGAATTTAAGGCAAATGGCTTTCAGGGGGTACCTGCAATGCTGATTGGGGAGAAGAACTTTTCACCCAAAAGTTTTGAGCCAGTCACGGGCTTTACTACGGTAGACGAATTAGAAAAGCTCATTCCAATGAAGTCCCTTGCGAGCCCAAGCTAAGTTAAGCAAGGCCTAAATAGGCTTGTTTTGGGCTGATTTGCTTTTTTTTGGTACGCAGACCAGTAGCCCTGAAAAGTGCTACCATTTATTCATGTTCAAGAAACTCATTGCTATTGTCTTCGTAGCTCTAGTGCCCATGCAGGCCATGGCAGCACTGGCTATGGACTTGCAACTACAAGCAATGCCAGTTGTTGCACCGTCTTCTGTGGGCGCTCAGGCGTCCATTCATCACCCTTGCCATCCTGAGGCTGGCGCTGCGATGGATGTCGTAGCTGATGAAGCTGGAGCAGCAAATCAGGGCAGTTGCCAATCTTGCGTTTTATGCATGGCATTCGGCCTCACTTTTGATTCCTTTATTTTAGTTACCGCCGACCACCTCACACAAAGCGTGGCCCAGTTCACCCAAACTTTAGTTAGCGCTGATCTAACTAGCCCAAGTAAGCCACCCATTCTGTAACTCCCTAGCATAAGTCCGCCCATTTTTTGGGCCCCGCTATTTTTTTGGAGAGTTACATGAAAAAAATCATCCTTGCTTTAATCTTTGTTTTGTCGTCTTCCGCTGTTGTGGCCGTGGAATGGGTCAACGGCGAAATCGTCCGCATTGATACCGCGCGTAATCGCATGGTGATGAAGCACGAATACATAGCCAGCATCAAAATGAACGCCATGACCATGCCGTTTGGAATTAGCAGCGGCTTAAATGTCGATGCCTATAAACCAGGCGATAAGGTGCGCTTTCAGTTTAAGGTGGTGGACGGAACATTGGATGTCACCGTCCTGGAAAAGCTCAAATGAAATGCACCTCATTGATCGGTGGATTAATACTCACCGTGTTCGGTTTGATTGCACCGCTGCATGCGGCGCCCATGGGTTACAAAAACAGCTGGATGATCATGGGGGACTTTAGTAAAACCTACCAAGAGTTCTCTTTTAATTATTCTACAACTGCAAATGATGCCATTGGGTTTTCAGCTAGCGCGATGCAAACCGATGATTATTCCAAGCGTCAACAAAATACCGAAGTTGTCTACACCCGTAAAGTGGCGCGCTGGAACCTGCCCAATGCACAAGCCAATATATGGTTTATTGGCGGACTGGGTTCCACCACAGGCAGTAACTTTGGAGGGTCAAAAGCCATGGCCTCACCCGGGTTGCAAGTTGACTACGAAACCACCCGGTTTTACTCCATGGCTTCGGCTCGGGTTTTTGCTGCACAGGGCGCTACCAGCAATATCACCTCGGCTCGGCTTGGGGCATCATTTTATGAGGTGGATTATGACCAGCCACAGCCCTGGATTGTGATTGAGGCAAGGCGTATGACCTTTGTATCGAATCAGTATGAGTTCACACCGATGCTTCGGGTTATTCACAATCGCTACTTTGTCGAGGTGGGCGCTAATTTATCAGGCCAGCCACGTTTTAACTTTATGTACAACTATTAGGATAAAGATCATGAAACTAATTCATTTTGTAATTGCAAGCGCATTCTTGGGATTGAGTCAGACTAGCCTCGCTAGCATGAAAGTCACTGTCAATGGCATGGTTTGCTCGTTTTGTGCGCAAGGCATTGAAAAGAGCTTACTGAAGATGGATGAAACCAAGGCCGTCTTAGTTGACCTAAAAAATAAGGTCGTTGTGGTGGAAGCAAAAGAAGGCAAGACCCTCAATGAAAAAGAGATTCGGCAAGAAATTATTGACTCCGGCTATGACGTAACCAAGGTAGAGACCATTCCCCAAACCGTCGCTGAATTTAGGGCGCAAATGAAGGCCAAAAAATGAGTGCAGATGGCGCCCCTGATGTTAAAGCTCCCTACATCAGCTCATTGCTTAGCCTTTTCGCTAGTACCAGCACCTTAATCTGCTGCGCTATTCCTGCTCTTTTAGTCAGTTTGGGGGCAGGGGCAGCGCTGGCCTCACTGGTTGCCGTATTTCCGCAAATTGTGTGGATTAGCGAACACAAAGAAGCGATTTTTTTGATCAGCAGTGCCTTGATGCTTGCCGGTGGCATTCTGCAATGGCGCAATCGCTTTGCACCTTGCCCCGTCGATCCAGACTTGCGCAATGCCTGTTTAAAGACGCGCAAGACTTCCCTGCAGATTTATTTGGTTAGCCTAGCTCTACTGGTAATCGGCGGCTGGTTTGCATTCATCCAGCCCCTTTTTCTTTAAACCAGCATTTAAGTAGCTAAATTGTTGGAATTTTGTCCTAGCAAACGCAGATAGTCAGTTTCCAATACGATTAGGGATTACCTTAATACCTATCTCATTGGCCAATTGCATGGAACACTACCAAGTCATCACCCTCTCAGACAGAGTTGCTTTGTCTTTTACGAAAAGCATGCGCTTCTTTGCGGATACCTTTTTCCAGAAACGCTACGGCCATCGTGCGGTGGTATTGGAAACAGTAGCAGGGGTTCCAGGTATGGTTGCGGGCATGTGGACTCACCTCATGAGTCTGAGGCGCATGCGCCATGGCTATGGTCCAAAGATACGCACCCTCTTGGCCGAAGCAGAAAATGAACGCATGCACCTCATGACATTCATTGAGATTGCCAAGCCCAATGCGTTTGAGCGTTATTTAGTGCTTTTTGCTCAGGCTATTTTTTGGCATGTGTTTTTCCTAATCTATGTATTTTTTCCTCGGACTGCCCACCGCATTGTGGGTTACTTTGAGGAGGAAGCGGTTTATTCCTACACTGAGTATCTAAAAGAGATTGATGAGGGTCGAACACCCAATATTCCAGCGCCCCAAATTGCAATCGACTATTGGAAGCTACCAGCCAACGCGACGCTACGCGATGTAGTGCTTGTCGTACGTGAAGATGAGGCTGGGCATCGCGATGCCAATCATGCTTTTGCGAACGAATACGACAAGCCTAAACAAAGTTAACACTGCACACAGGACTATTTCACAATGAAAGTCTATGAATTAATTACCAATGCTGAAAAAGCGATCCTTATTCTGATTGCTATCTTTACCGTCATTAGCGTTGGTGTGGAGATGTATACCGTTATTGTTAATGGCAAAATTACCCTAACTGATCTGCTGCTGATGTTTATTTACGCCGAGGTGCTGGGCATGGTAGCGGCCTTTTATAAGTACAACAAGATACCGATTACGATTCCGATCTTTATTGCGATTACAGCCCTCTGCCGTTTGATTATTTTGCAAGGTAAAGGTATCAGTACAGTTGACTTAATTTATGAGAGTGCGGCCGTCCTCTTACTAGCAATTGCTGCGATTGTGATTCAGAAAGTCATGAAAGAATCCGATGCCGATACGAAAGATAAAGATAAGGCCCTAGAGGAAAGTCAGGGGAAGTAATAGTGTGGCTATTTATTTGTCATACGAAAGAATAGCCTTTTCTAGCTCTGCCTTTACTTTACTTTTAAGGCTCGCTGGCCCCAGCACTTCTACACCAGATCCGTGCTTCAATATATCCATGATCAGTTCTGGATCTTGATTGAAATCAAACTCCAAGTTGTAATAGCCTTCTTTGTCAAAGCTACCCACTTGCTGACCATGCCACTTTTCAGTAGCCACCCAGCGCGCATGTTTTGGGGTGAAGCGGAGCTTGGCCCGTTGCGTTGCTTTGCCGGAGAAAATGCCGTAACTTTCCGCAAAATGGGCTTGCGCTTGCTTTTCTGAAACCTCATCGGCGGTTTCATTTGTCAGAACTGCCTTACGAATGCCATCGACTGCAAAGCTGCGCAATTCTTTACGTAGGTGGCAGTAGGCATCGAGGTACCAGTTCTCGCGGTAAAAAATCAGGCGCTGCGGTGAAATAATCCGCTGGGTTAATTCATCCTTACCTTTGGAGTAGTAGGTCACGTCCAGTCGATTGCGCTTTAAGAGCGCGGCGCCAATTTCAGAAAAGTGCTCAATGCTGTTCTTGCGGCTACCCATTCCTAAAACCTTAATGCGTTTACGCAGCTCCTTGGTCGTGGTTTCGGATTGCCCCAAGATGCCATCGATAATGGCCGTGAGGGGCTCAATGTGTGGGCCAATCAAACCCCCTTGATCGAGTGATGAGAGTAAGTGCTGCATCAGAACAAGGGCAGTTGCTTCTTTCTCAGTGAACCACAAGCCGGGCAATTCGGTTTTTTCTTCATCTTGGGGGTTTTCAAACTGATAGCCGCCGCTATAGCGGTCATACACGATGGAGGCATTCATGCGGCTTCGCAAATACTCCAGGTCACGCTTAAAGGTGGCATCGGAAATCTCAAGCTCATCTAAAAAGGCCTGTTTCGGCACACTTTTGCGCGCTTGAATCATGTACTTGATGCGGTGCAGGCGCTCCATATCACTCATGTCATTTCCTTAAGAAATAGAACTATTGGTAATTAAAGCAGATTAAAGGGGGTGAGGCTCATATTTTGAGCCTGTACTCATAAAGTAAGCCTGACTGGCTGTAATCATGTTGTCACAAAAGTCGTTAAAATCCCTACATGTCTGAGGATATTCCAACACCAAGCTATAAAAAACTACGCCCATTGCCGCGCTGGATATTTATGTCCCGCTGGCTACAAGCACCGCTCTATATCGGTTTGATTGTGGCGCAGGGCGTCTATGTTTGGCAGTTTTGGCTGGAATTGATCCATCTATTGAGCATGATGGCAATCGACAGCATTACAGAAACTGCACTTATGTTGATCGTGCTCGGCTTAATTGATGTGGTGATGATCTCCAATTTATTGGTGATGGTCATCGTCGGTGGATGGGAGACCTTTGTATCTCGCCTTGATCTGCAAGATCACCCTGATCAGCCTGAATGGCTATCCCACGTGAACGCCGGGGTACTGAAAGTAAAACTGGCAACCGCCATCATTGGAATCTCATCCATTCATTTGCTCAAGACATTTATTAATGCCGCCTCTTATGATGAAAAAACCCTCTTGTGGCAGACTGTAATTCACATCACTTTTGTTATTTCTGCTGTTGCCATTGCCTATACCGACAAGTTAATTAATTCAGTGCACAAGCATTAAGCAATTAGCTGTAAGCACAATGCGTGTAGTAATCCGTATATCCGGATGTCATATTGGGGCTTGAATCATGCCGCGCCGTAATTCACCGAACCAAATTCAGGACTTAGCAGACCTTAGCCAATTGGGTGAGATTGTCATCGATAAGCGTTTAGGCCAGCGGGCGCAAGCCAAAAAGTCCCGGCGCAATCGCCATTATGAAAAACAATTTATTCGCAATACCTTGACGCGAGTATCCAGCGCCGAAGTGGCCGACATTGAGGCCTTGTCCGAGAGTGCCCCCACTAATTTTGGGGACTAAAGCGGCCTGAATCGCTTTATTTAAGCAAAAAAACCGGTTCCTTAAATGGCTACTGTTAGTGCCATGTTTGGTGGGGTTTTCCAAGCTACGAGCGGGCGAATTTCAACTATGATGAAGTAAGTTAATTTATGCAGGAGTATTGAATATGAACCCCCAAGAAAAAGCCCAGCTCGAGCAGTTTTTAGCTCAGCTCAATAGCACCCAAGCCGGACCCAAAGACAGCGATGCCAATGCCTTGATTGCCGATTCTGTTAAGCAGCAGCCGGATGCGGCCTATCTTTTGGTGCAGCGCGCCATGGGTCTAGAAATGGCCTTGCAAGTGGCTCAAAAACAAATGGCAGAGATGCAGGCCAAAATTGATCAAGTCGATAAGCCTTCTGGCTTCTTAAGTGGCATTAATTCGTGGGGCAGGGCAGCGCCAGCCGCAGCCCAAAGTACGCCTGCACATGCTATGGCTGCCGCAAGACCAGGACCGGGAGGCGCACAACCTAGCGCTTGGGGTTCGGGCATGCTGGGTGCCATTGCCACCACTGCTGTTGGCGTTGTGGCCGGCTCCATGCTGTATCAAGGCATTCAGAGCATGATGGGAAACAACAGCACACCGGATGCTGGCAATGGATTAGGCCATTCCAATGCCCCCACAGACTCGGGTCAGCAGCTGGCTCAAAACATTGATAACAGTGCCAGTGACTTCGATAGCGACTTCGGTGGTGACTTTGACAGTGATGGGTTTGCCTAAATAAATTAACTTGTTGCTTCATAAGTCACACGGCTGATTAACTTCAGCCCATAATGAATTTGCATCGCTTTATGTGTCATTTAATTCCAACCATAACAAGCAGGAGATACTCATGATTTATGCACCCCCAGGCCAAGCTGGCGCTAAGATGCAATACAAAGCCCACTACGATAATTTCATTGGCGGCAAGTGGGTGGCCCCATCTAAAGGCCAATACTTCGATGTAATCTCGCCGGTCAATGGCAAGGCGTATACCAAAGCAGCACGCTCGGATGCCAGCGATATTGAATTGGCTTTGGATGCAGCGCATGCCGCTGCCGATGCCTGGGGCAAAACGGATGTCACCACCCGTAGCAATATTCTCTTGAAGATTGCCGATCGCATTGAGCAAAATCTTGAACTCTTAGCCTATGCAGAAACAATTGATAACGGTAAAGCCATTCGGGAAACGTTAAATGCGGATATCCCGCTAGCAATAGACCACTTTCGTTACTTTGCTGGCGCCATCCGCGCGCAAGAGGGTGGCCTCAGTGAGATTGATGAAAACACCGTGGCCTATCATTACCTGGAGCCATTGGGCGTTGTAGGTCAGATCATTCCATGGAACTTTCCGATCTTGATGGCGGCATGGAAACTGGCCCCAGCTTTAGCTGCAGGCAATTGCGTTGTGCTCAAGCCTGCTGAATCAACCCCCATTTCTATTCTGATCGTCGCTGAACTGATTACTGATTTATTGCCACCGGGCGTACTCAATATCGTTAATGGCTTCGGTCGCGATGCTGGTATGCCGCTCGCGAATAGCAAGCGCATTGCGAAGATTGCCTTTACGGGTTCTACGTCCACTGGCCGTGTGATTGCACAGGCGGCTGCGAATAATTTGATTCCGGCAACCTTGGAGCTGGGCGGAAAATCCCCCAACGTCTTCTTTGCCGATGTGATGGACAAAGACGATGCCTACCTCGATAAGGCGATTGAAGGCCTCGTGCTGTTTGCCTTTAACCAGGGTGAAGTCTGTACTTGCCCCAGCCGTGCCCTAATTCAGGAAAGCATTTACGACCGGTTTATGGAGCGCGTACTTAAGCGCGTTGCTGCGATTAAGCACATGAACCCACTCGATACCGACAGCATGATGGGCGCGCAAGCATCCAAAGAGCAACTCACCAAGATTCTGTCTTACCTTGATCTAGGTAAACAAGAGGGCGCAGAAGTTCTCGCCGGCGGCGCACAAGCGCATCTCGGGGGCGATCTCGAGAGTGGCTATTATGTGCAACCCACCATCTTTAAGGGTCACAATAAGATGCGTATTTTCCAAGAAGAAATCTTTGGACCTGTCTTGGCAGTCACTACCTTTAAGGACGAAGCAGAAGCGCTGGCGATAGCCAATGACACGCTATACGGCTTGGGTGCGGGCGTGTGGACGCGCAATGGCAATCTAGCCTACCGCATGGGTCGCGCTATCAAGGCGGGTCGCGTTTGGACCAATTGCTATCACGCTTATCCTGCACACGCTGCATTTGGTGGCTATAAAGAATCCGGCATTGGTCGTGAGAACCACAAGATGATGCTGGCCCATTATCAGCAGACGAAGAACTTGTTGGTCAGCTACAGCGAGAACAAGCTCGGCTTTTTCTGATTCGTTTGTTGAGTAATATAAAGGGGTAAAGCAATTTACCCCTTTTTTTTTGAAAGGAGCGCAGGATGGTTGAGCGCATCGTGGCAACACCTGAAGCATTGGCCCTGATTAAAGAGATGCAAGCCCTGCATGGGGAAATTCTGTTTCATCAGTCTGGAGGTTGCTGTGACAACAGTGCCGCCAATTGCTATTTGCCGACGGACCTGACCATCGGTCCCTATGATGTGAAGTTAGGCGAGGTTGGGAATGTGCCTT
>CAMDKY010000028.1 GCA_945901245.1 Polynucleobacter meluiroseus
CTACTTTAAATTTATCGATAAATATCATTTGCGAATCTCTAAATTTTTAGTGCTTTTGGACTTACGAGAAAATAAGTTTTAAAGTCACTCCCACTCGATCGTCGAGGGGGGTTTACCGCTGATATCAAAGACCACACGGTTGATGCCGCGCACTTCATTGATGATGCGATTCGATACCTTGCCAAGTAACTCATGAGGCAGGTGAGCCCAGTGGGCCGTCATAAAGTCTTGGGTTTGCACCGCGCGCAAGGCAACCACGTATTCATAGGTGCGGCCATCACCCATGACGCCAACCGACTTCACGGGCAAGAAAACAGCAAATGCTTGGCTAGTAAGGTCGTACCATGATTGCCCACTCGCTTCATCGATCGTATTGCGTAGCTCTTCAATAAAAATCGCATCGGCACGGCGCAGTAAATCAGCAAACTCTTGCTTTACTTCACCCAAGATTCGTACACCCAAACCTGGGCCTGGGAAAGGATGGCGATAAACCATTTCACGGGGCAATCCGAGGGCAACGCCCAACTCACGCACTTCGTCTTTAAACAGCTCACGTAAGGGCTCAAGCAATTGCAAATGCATATCGTCTGGCAGGCCGCCAACATTATGGTGGCTCTTAATCGTATGCGCGCCCTTTTTGCCTTTGCCAGCTGACTCAATTACATCGGGATAGATTGTTCCTTGGGCAAGCCACTTGGCATTCTGAATTTTGGCTGACTCGGTTTGAAAGACCTCCACAAACTCTTTACCAATAATTTTGCGTTTGGCTTCAGGGTCACTCACACCAGCCAACTTCGACATGAAGTCGCGTTCGGCATCGACCCGAATGACTTTAACCCCGAGATTACGAGCAAACATCTCCATCACCATTGCACCTTCATTGAGGCGTAAGAGACCATGGTCCACAAAGACGCAAGTGAGTTGTTTGCCAATGGCGCGATGAATTAATGCTGCTGCTACGCTGGAATCCACACCGCCCGATAAGCCCAAGATCACTTCATCATTGCCCACTTGCTCCTGAATGCGCGCTACGGCTTCGCTAATGTAATCGCCCATCACCCAGTCGCCGCGGCAAGCACAGATGGTGCGCACAAAGCGATCCAATATGGCAGGGCCTTGTAGGGTATGGGTTACCTCTGGGTGAAACTGAAATGAATAAAAGCGCCTAGCTTCATCCGCCATGCCTGCAATGGGGCAAGACTCGGTGGATGCCATGAGTTTGAAGCCATCGGGCAAGGTCGTCACCGAATCGCCGTGACTCATCCACACCTTGAGGATGCCGTGGCCTTGGGATGTCGCAAAATCCTGAATGCCTTTGAGTAATTCGGTATGGCCATGGGCACGCACTTCCGCGTAGCCAAATTCACGGGCCTTACCCAGTGCCTCAGCCGAAGCAACGGCGCCGCCCAACTGGGTTGCCATGGTTTGCATACCATAGCAAATACCAAGAACGGGAACGCCTAACTCAAAAACGATCTGCGGGGCTCGTGGGCTCTCGCCTTGTGTTACTGAATTGGGGCCGCCAGAAAGAATAATGCCTTTACCACCCTCTTCTTGAATAAAACGGCGTATGAAATCAGGATCGCAATCGTAGGGGTGGATCTCCGAATACACCTTTGCTTCGCGTACGCGCCGTGCAATCAGCTGCGTGACTTGCGAGCCAAAATCCAGAATCAGAATCTTATCGTGCATCAGGTAATCCCCACATCAATCAATGTGGTAGTTGGGCGCTTCCTTGGTGATCTTCACATCGTGGACGTGGGATTCACGCACACCCGCTGAGGTAATTTCCACAAAATTTGCCTTCTCATGCAATTCAGCAATGGATCTGCAGCCACAGTAGCCCATCGACGAGCGTATACCACCCATCAACTGATGCAAGATGGTAAGCACGCTGCCTTTATAAGGCACCTGCCCCTCAATGCCTTCGGGCACTAATTTTTCAGCATTCGCAGCACTAATGTCTTCCTGAAAGTAGCGGTCTGCAGCGCCATCGGTCATAGCGCCGAGTGAGCCCATGCCGCGATAACTTTTATAGGATCGGCCTTGGTACAAAAATACGTCACCAGGCGCCTCTTCGGTACCGGCAAACATACCGCCCATCATTACGGAGTGCGCACCAGCGGCCAGGGCTTTTGCCACGTCACCCGAATAACGAACACCGCCATCGGCAATCAGCGGAATACCGCTGCCTTTTAATGCTTTGGCCACATTCACAATCGCTGTTATCTGTGGTACACCAACGCCAGCCACTATCCGTGTAGTGCAGATCGAGCCTGGGCCAATGCCCACTTTCACGCCATCAGCACCATACTCTACTAGGGCCAGTGCAGCGTCACCCGTAGCAATATTGCCGCCAATGACTTGTACTTGGGGATAGTTTTTCTTTGTCCAGCGTACGCGATCGAGTACACCCTGACTGTGTCCGTGCGCGGTATCCACCACAATCACATCGACTCCGGCTTTGACCAGCAACTCAATGCGCTCATCGTTATCGGCGCCGACGCCCACTGCAGCACCGACGCGCAACTTACCCTCACTGTCTTTGCAGGCATTCGGATGTTCCGTTGCTTTGAGGATGTCTTTAACCGTAATTAAGCCGCGCAATTCAAAGGCATCATTGACAACCAAGACACGTTCAAGGCGATGCTTACTCATGAGGCGTTTTGCCTCTTCCAGAGTACACCCTTCTTTAACTGTAATAAGACGTTCACGCGGCGTCATCTTGACTTTGACCGGGGCATCTAAATCTTCTTCAAAGCGTAAGTCGCGATTGGTAATAATGCCAATCACCGTTTTGCCCTGCAGTACTGGAAAACCAGAAAAGCCATGCTCTTTTGAAAGACTCATCACCTGACGAACCGTGACATCAGGCCCGATCGTAATCGGATCACGAAGTACACCCGATTCATAGCGCTTTACTTTAGCGACTTCACGCGCTTGTTCAGTTGGCTTGAGGTTTTTATGGATGATTCCAATGCCGCCTTCGCTGGCCATGGCAATCGCCAAGCGGCCTTCCGTTACGGTATCCATGGCTGCAGATACCAATGGGGTATTAATCGAAATATCCCGAGTCAGTTTGGATGCCAAGCTGGCATCCCGCGGGAGGACCGACGAATACGCCGGAACGAGAAGCACGTCATCAAAAGTGAGTGCTTTTTGGATGAGTCGCATACAAAACCCCTAGTCGCAAAAACCGATTATAGCCTCCTGGCTTTGCGTTTAGCCGCGACGGCCTTCAAGTGGGCATCCCGATTTTGATTGGCCCGTTTCCGGCGGACCGTCTTGGGGTCGATTTGCAAGGGGGCATAGAGCTCTAGCCGGTCTCCGTCATAAATCGGGCTGTCCCACTCTTTGCGCTTGCCAAAGACCCCATAAGCCCCTTTTCGGGTCCATTGTGGATCGTCTGGACCGCTCGCTAGACCAGCCTGAATCAAAGCATCGCCGACTACTGGCTGCTCTCCAGCCATCATTGATAAGGTCAAGGAGCTGAGCAGTGGCTGCTCGCCGCGCGCATCACAGATGAGTAACTCCATTACGGGGCTTCCTCGGCTCGTTTAACAAAACAGTCCACAAAGGTACCGGCAATGTAACTGAACACAGGGCCAATCACCTTATCTAAAAGCGTGCTTTTGAACTCCCAATGCAGCTTGAAGTCAATTTTGCAAGCATCCTCACGCAAGGGGATGAATAGCCATTGACCTGAAAAATGCTTAAATGGCCCATCTACAAAGGTCATGTCGATTTGAGTGGGTCTGGTATTGGTATTACGCGTCTGAAAAAACTGCTCAATGCCCTTAAATTTGATCTTAATCTTGGCATCCAAGGTAGTTTCGGTTTGCTCGAAAATGTCAACCCCGCCGCACCACGGCAAAAATTCGGGGTAGCGGGCGACGTCCGTCACCAAGTTGTACATGCGTTCAGCCGATTGGCCAATTAAAACGGTCTTGTGGACGTCTGCCATAATCCAGTTCGTGGAGCAAATTAATCAATGAGTATCGTCGATAATAAAAAAGCCTTCTTTGATTATTTTATCGAGGAACGGTTTGAGGCGGGCATCGTGCTGCAGGGCTGGGAAGTGAAAGCCATTCGTGCCGGCCGCGCCCAAATTAAAGAAGCGTATGTTGTCATTCGCAGCGCGGAACTGTACCTCATCGGGGCCCACATCACCCCGCTGATGACAGCGTCAACCCACGTGATCACAGACCCCACCCGTACCCGCAAGCTGCTACTAAATGCCGTTGAGATCCGTAAATTGATCGGCAAAGTAGAGCAAAAAGGCTTCACCTTGGTACCATTAAACCTGCATTTTTCCAAAGGCAACGTCAAATGCGAGATTGGCCTAGCTAGAGGCAAAAAGCAGCACGACAAGCGTGCCACCACCAAAGAGCGGGAGTGGGAGATTCAAAAAGCGCGGATCGCACGGGGTGATCTCCAGTAAGCACTAAATTGGTGCATACGGCTCTGCCCCTGGATTTAACCTAACTCAAATCGGACTTGGCCAACATCTCCCAAGTAGCAACAACGCTATCGGGATTGAGGGAAATCGAGGTAATGCCTTTCTTGACCAACCAACGCGCAAAGTCGGGGTGATCCGATGGGCCTTGGCCGCAAATACCAACGTACTTATTTTGCTTTAAGCAGGCATCAATTGAACGTTCAATCATGAACAGTACTGCTGGATCGCGCTCATCAAAATCAATCGCCAGCAGCTCCATCCCAGAGTCCCGATCCAATCCCAAGGTAAGCTGGGTCATGTCGTTCGAGCCAATCGAAAAGCCATCAAAGTATTCTAAAAACTGATCGGCCAAGATCGCATTCGATGGAATCTCGCACATCATGATCAGGCGTAGGCCGTTCTCGCCCCGCTTAAGGCCAAACTTCGCCATCATGTCAATCACACGTTCTGCTTGCTTGATGGTACGCACAAAAGGCACCATGATCTCGATGTTGGTTAGACCCATGTCTTCGCGTACCCGCTTCATCGCCGCACACTCAAGCGCAAAAGCTTCACCAAAATCGGCTGATACATAACGGGAGGCGCCGCGGAAACCCAGCATCGGATTCTCTTCATCCGGCTCATAACGTGAACCACCAATCAGTTTTTTATACTCGTTTGACTTGAAGTCCGATAAACGCACAATCACTGGCTTTGGATAAAATGCTGCACCAATGGTAGCAACGCCTTCAACTAATTTATCCTCATAGAAAGCGCGGGGACTCGCATACCCACGAGCCACGCTCTCAACCGCGCGCTTTAGGTCCGGATCAATATTGGGATATTCCAATACCGCACGCGGATGAAGCCCAATGTAGTTGTTGATGATGAACTCCAGGCGCGCCAAACCAACACCTTTGTTCGGGAGTTGGCAAAAGTCAAATGCCAACTGCGGGTTACCGATATTCATGGTGATCTTAACCGGAATTTCAGGTAAGACACCGCGTGATACTTCCGTGACTTCGGTTTCAATCAAGCCATCGTAAATATTGCCTTCATCGCCCTCAGAGCACGATACAGTCACCATCATGCCGTCTTGCAATTTGTCGGTCGCATCACCGCAACCCACCACAGCAGGAACGCCAAGCTCGCGTGCAATGATGGCGGCGTGGCAGGTACGACCACCGCGATTGGTAACGATGGCTGAGGCCCGCTTCATCACTGGCTCCCAATTGGGATCAGTCATGTCTGCTACCAGCACGTCGCCTGGCTGCACCCGATCCATCTCACTGGGATCACGAATGATGCGCACAGGACCGGCGCCAATCTTCTGACCAATGGCACGGCCTTTCACTAAAACGGTGGAGTTCCCCTTGAGCTTGTAGCGCATCTCGACCTGCCCTGCCGCTTGACTCTTTACGGTTTCAGGGCGGGCCTGGAGAATATAGATGCGGCCATCCTTGCCGTCTTTACCCCACTCGATGTCCATTGGACGACCGTAGTGTTTTTCGATAATCACAGCAAACTTCGCTAATTCCGTAATGTCTGCATCTTCCAAGGAAAAGCGATTGCGCATCTCTGGAGCAACATCCACCGTGACCACTCGCTCTGCAGAGCCCGCAGGCGCAAACTGCATCTGAATTAGTTTAGAGCCCAGCGAACGGCGAATGATGGCTTTTTTACCTTGAGCTAAGGTTGTCTTAAAGACATAAAACTCATCTGGGTTGACGGCGCCCTGAACGACTGTTTCGCCCAAACCATAGCTTGAGGTAATAAAGACTACGTCTTCAAAGCCGGATTCCGTATCCAGGGTAAACATGACGCCCGCAGCACCCAAATCGGAACGCACCATGCGCTGAATACCCGCAGAAAGGGCAACCTCGGCATGGGCAAAACCTTTGTGTACTCGATAGGAAATCGCCCGGTCATTGTATAGCGAGGCAAAGACTTCGCGAATGGTTTTGAGCACATCGTCAATACCTTCTACATTCAGAAAGGTCTCTTGTTGGCCAGCAAACGAGGCATCGGGTAAATCTTCTGCGGTTGCAGAAGAGCGTACAGCAAATGAGCCTTTACCCGAATCATCCAACTGGGCAAATGCAGTCCGAATTTCTTGTTCTAGACGGGGTTGCAGGGGCGCACTTTCAATCCAACCACGAATCTCTGCTCCAGCCTCAGCTAAAGCGCGCACATCGTCAATGTTTAAATTGACTAAACGCTGCTGAATGCGCTCGGTGAGGGTGTTGTGCGCTAAAAAGTCCCGAAATGCCAAGGAAGTAGTGGCAAAACCGGTGGGCACACGCACTCCAGCGGAGGCAAGCTGGGAAATCATTTCGCCGAGGGAGGCGTTTTTACCACCCACCGATTCAACATCGGTCATGCGGAGTTCTTCAAAAGGTAAAACGTAAGCATCTTGGTGTTTTGGGTTGGACATAAATACTCTCTAAAGATAAGGAAACCGGTGCTGCAGCCGACTAAATACGGCATACTTATAACAGACTATTGTAGTGCTAGCCCCTCCATTTCCCCGCAAAAAACCATGTCCAACATCACCCGTATTGTGTTTATTGTCTCCGACGGTACCGGAATCACTGCTGAGAACTTCAGCCAATCGATTTTGGCGCAATTTGAGCTCACTTTTAAGCTGATCCGCATTCCGTTTACGGATAGCGTAGATAAAGCAGTTGCGGCGGTAGAGGCAATCAATGCGGCTTTCCAGCGCGATCAAGTTGAGCCGATTGTTTTCACGACCCTCGTCAATGTCGAGCTTAACGGCATTGTTTCCAAAGCCCAAGGCTTGGTACTGGATATGTTTCAGACCTTCGTTGCGCCTTTGGAGCAAGCCCTTGGTCTGAAATCGACCCATGCCATGAATCGCTTGCACCACAATGCCGATACCGCAGCCTATAAAAATCGCATTGAAGCCATCAACTATTCACTGGCGCACGACGATGGTCAGTCTAACCAAAACTTGGCAGATGCCGATGTCATTTTGGTTGGAGTGTCACGCGTAGGCAAAACGCCAACTAGCCTCTACCTCGCCATGCAATACGGGCTAAAGGCAGCTAACTACCCCCTAATCCCAGAAGATTTTGAGCGCGGTCAGCTACCGAAAGATCTAATTGCGCGCCGATCTAAGATTTTTGGCCTGATGATTGATCCGGAGCGACTCTCTGAGATCCGCAATGAGCGTCGCCCAGGTAGCAACTATGCCAAATTGGAAAACTGCCGCTATGAAATCAATGAAGCAACTGCTATGATGCGACGCGAATCGATACCCTGGGTATTAACTACCAGCAAGTCGATTGAAGAAATTGCGACAACGGTATTGCAAACCATTCGGTCTGATAAAACCATCTTAGGTTAGCTCTTCTGTTCTTATTTTTTTAACGAGCACGCCGAACGCGCAAAGTTTCAAATAAACACACTGCTGCTGCTGTGGCTACATTAAGTGATTCGACCCGCGGATCCATCGGAATCGATACGGCTTTGCCGTGCATCAAAAAGTCGTGGCTCAAGCCCTGCCCCTCACTACCAAAAACCCAAGCAACCGGCTGGCGCAGTTGGTGTTCTGAGGCGTACAGTGACGCTTCACCATGCGCACTGGCCAGAATAAACGGCGCGGCAATTGATTCGATGGCTTGCTCAGTCGACCAGCCTTCATGCAGGCGTAAAACACGGTGCGCCCCCATACCTGCTCGGAGAACTTTGCTAGACCAAACGTGTGCACAGCCGGTGATGGCAACCACATCGTTAAATCCCACTGCAGCTGCGGTTCTCAAAATTGCACCTACATTGCCTGCATCTTGAATGCGGTCGAGCACCACCACATCGCCGCTCAGGGCTTTTTGTTTACCAAGATCTGGCTGAAAAGAGGATGCGGGCAAAGAGAGTAAGCCCGCGATCTGCGGGGCATTCGCAAGCTCACTCAGCTCGCCCCATAAACTGGCATCTAAGTAAATGACGCGCGTATCCGGACAGGCAGCGCAATGCTGACGAATAAAGGCATCAATCTCTGGGTTCGCTACGCCCACTTCCGATGTGATCAACATGCTAAGAGCGGGATCGGATACCCAAGCCTGCACGATGTGAATGCCCTCCAATAAAACCCGGCCCGCACTCAAGCGCGCCTTTTGGCCTTTGGAGCCCGTTGCTTGGAGCGCTCGCAATTCCTTAAACAAGGGATTCTCACGCGAGGAGATAAAGTCGGTCATATCTTAGCCTGCTCTAGAACCACCCTTACCGGAGAAAAGCTCCGACGATGCTCTGGGCAAGCACCAAACTGCCTTAGTGCAACTAAGTGGACTGGGGTCGGATAGCCCATGTGCTGCAAAAAGCCATACTGAGGGTAACGACCATGTAAGTCTTGCATCTGCCGATCACGCGTGACCTTAGCCACAATCGAAGCCGCAGAAATGGCTGGCTCTTTACTATCGCCCTTCACAATCGCTTCTGCCGGAATAGGCAATGCGGGACAGCGGTTACCGTCAATCAAGGCTTTATCAGGCCAGCGCCCTAGGCGTATGCAAATATCATCGATTGCCCTTTGCATAGCCAGCATGGTGGCCTGCAAAATATTAATCTGATCAATTTCGAGTGGACTGGCTTCACCCACACCCCAGGCCTTTGCTTTGAGAACTATTTCTGCGTACAAGGCATCTCGCCGCGCAGGCGTTAAGCGCTTTGAGTCTTTGAGTCCTGCGATCGGATTGAGTGGATCAAGCACTACCGCACCAGCAACTACCGCGCCAACCAAGGGGCCACGGCCAGCCTCATCCACCCCACAGACCCAAAAGGACTCACTCATCTGCGTGATGGGCGCTGCTGACGCGCTTCAGTGATAGTTTGCGTTAATGCTTGAGCTACCAACAGTCCAGTTGGCCTTCGCAAAGTCTCGTGCATTGTAGAAAAGCGCTCTTGTAAACCTAATACCTCAGCAGGCGAATCAAGCCAGTGCAAAACGGCTTTGGCTAGATTCTCAGCAGTAGCACTGTCTTGCAATAGTTCAGGCACAACAAATTCACCCGCCAGAATGTTAGGCAAGCCAACATAGGGTAAGTAAGCTTGGCGTTTCATGATCTGGGCAGTGAGCCAGGGCACCTTATAAGAAATCACCATGGGCTTTTTCCATAGCGCTGCTTGCAAGGTTGCGGTGCCACTGGCAATCAGCACCACATCGGCAGCTTCTAAGATCGTATCGGCATTGCCATCAATAAGGTGAATCTGAATATCGGGGTATTGCATACGCGTGCGTACAGCTAAATTTTCCAAGGCGGGTCGCAGGCGCGGTGTTGCAACGGGGATTGCAAATTGGAGGACTTGGCCTTGGAGACGATTAGCAATCAAAGCCATGGCCTCAAAAAATACCGGGGCGATAAATTCAATTTCAGAACCGCGGCTACCGGGCAAAACAGCAATCACAAGCCCATCAAAATCAGCTCGCTCTAATCCAGCACTTTTTATCTCAGGAAACGAACTTAATCGATCGCGCGCGCCCTTCACGTCTAACTCAATTGGGACAGTGCTCGCTAAGGGATGCCCAACGTAGCTGGCCGTAATACCGGCACGCGCATAGATCTCGATTTCAAATGGAAAGATACAGAGCATGCGATCAACCGCTTGCTTGATTTTTTTAATCCTACCACCACGCCAAGCCCAAATCGATGGCGAAACAAAATGCACCGTCGGAATACCAGCTGCCCGCAGTTTAAGCTCAACACCTAAATTAAAGTCGGGTGCATCGATTCCTAAATAAACATCAGGACGATCGAGTTGAATTAAGGTATTCAGGAGCTCTTTTCGCAGGCGTAAAATCGCAGGCAACTGGGTTATCGCCTCAACATAGCCGCGCACACTGAGCGTCTCCATCGGCCAGCGCGAATCAAATCCCTCCGCCTGCATCAGGGGGCCACCCACACCATAGGCAGTTAGGCCAGCCATTTCGGGTATTTGATTTAGCGCATGCAATACGGGCGCAGCCAATAAATCGCCCGAAGGCTCGCCGGCAACGCAGGCTAACTTAGGCAATGCATTCCTAACGAATAATGCCGCGCGTTGAGGCGGCTATAAAGTCATGAAACTCAGTCAATTTTTGGGCTGTAGGCAGATCGCTACTGCTCTCCTGAACCATTTTTTGAATGGCCACCTTAGCCTCTTCAAAACTCAGGCCATCCTTATAAAGCACTTTGTATGCTTGCCGCAGCGCTGTAATGGTTTCCGGTGAAAAACCACGGCGCTTGAGGCCTTCGACATTAATGCCGTGGGGTGATGCTTTGTCGCCTGCGGCAATTACAAAGGGAGGAATATCTTGCACTAAAGCAGAGGCGCCGCCGAGCATCGCATGCTGACCGATGCGAACAAATTGATGGACGCCGGACATGCCGCCCATAATGGCCCAATCATGAACCTGCACATGCCCAGCAATTTGGGCATTGCTTGAAAAAATGGTGTTATTGCCAATTTTGCAATCGTGGGCAATGTGCACGTAGGCCATGATCCAATTGTCGTTACCGAGTCGGGTAATGCCATCGTCTTGCGCCGTACCGGTGTGAATCGTGGTGAACTCCCGAATGGTATTACGATCGCCAATCTGCAAACGCGTGGGTTCGCCGCGGTATTTCATGTCTTGCGGGGCACCACCAATCGCAGCAAAATGGGCAATCATATTATTGCTACCCAGAGTGGTATGACCTTCGATGACGGTGTGCGAGCCTATTTTGCTACCCGCTCCAATTTGAACGTGCGGACCAATCACGGAATAAGGCCCCACTTCCACATCACTGGCTAATTGAGCCTTACTATCAATAATTGCGCTTGCATGGATCCGGCTCATTAGACACCCTTTGTCCGTACAGCACAGGTAATGTTTGCCTCAGCTGCTAGTTCATCATTTACGGTTGCTTTGACTTGAAACTTATAGATGCCGGCTTTTTCGCGCTCGAGGATGGCCGTCATAATGAGTTGATCGCCAGGCAATACAGGCTTTTTAAAGCGCGCGCCATCAATACCAGCAAAGTAATACACCGCATTTTCTGCCTTCGCCTCTGAAAAGGTCAGCAGTGCTGCCGTTTGGGCTAAGGCCTCAATAATCAATACGCCCGGCATCACCGGAAAATCCGGAAAGTGCCCCTGAAAGAAAGGCTCATTCATCGTCACATTTTTTAAGGCTTTGATGCTTACGCGCGGCGTTAGTTCTAAAACGCGATCGACCAATAAAAAGGGGTAGCGATGCGGTAGTAGTTTGAGAATTTGATTAATATCGATGGAAATAGCGTTGCTCATGAATGCAATCCAATAAAAAAGGCTGGGTAGAGGTATTTATACATCGGCAGGCAAATTAACCTACTCCGATTGGGACTTGGTTTTTTCTAAAAGGCGTAAGCGTTGGCGTATTTTATCTAGACCACGCGCGATGGCGGAGTTTTTCTCCCAGGCGGCATGGGGCATCGATGGGTAAACGCCGGTAAAGTGCTGCCCTGGCTCGGTAATCGAGCGAATAATAGAGGTACCTCCCGAAACGGTGGTACGGTCGGCAATGGTCAAATGACCAGCAAAGTTAGCAAAGCCCCCTATTACACAATAGTTACCAATCTTGGTGCTTCCAGAGATGCCCGCACAACCTGCAATGACGGTACATAAGCCGATGACTGCGTTATGGCCAATTTGGACTTGATTGTCGATCTTGCAACCGGAGCCAATCACGGTATCACTCATGGCACCCCGGTCAATCGTGGTGGATGCCCCAATTTCCACATCATCCCCTATTAGGACGCGACCTGTCTGCGGAATCTTGACCCATTCGCCACCACTGGCATGAAAGTCGGGCGCAAAGCCAAAGCCGTCCGCACCAATCACCGCTCCGCTATGAATAATGCAACGCTGTCCGATTTCGCAATCGGCATAAATCGATACCGATGGGTAAACAAGGCTGTCATCACCAATACGCACACCGGCGGCCACCGTTGTATTAGCCATGATCGAGACGCGCTCACCCAGCACTACCCCTCGAGCAAGATGCACGAAGGGGCCAATATGGCAGGATGCTGGTACTGTCGCACTCGGATCAATTGCAGCCTGAGGATGAACGCCAGGCTGACGCTGATTTGGCTTTTGCGCTGCAAAATGCTGCGCCATCCGCGCAAATGTAGCGTAGGGGTTGCGTGCCAAAAAGTACACCCGATTGGTATTACGATCGGCAGGCATTGTGGCCTGCAAAAAATCCAAATCAGCCTGACCCACAATGAGCGCTCCGGCAGAGCTATCAACGGCCTGCTGGCGATACAAGGGATTGGATAAAAAGGAGATCTGCTGAGGACCAGCACACTCCAAAGATGCTAAAGAATCGAGGCTGATGGAGCCGTCACCCACCAAGCTGGCTTGAAATTGATTGGCCAGCTCGATGGCAGTGGGCATAACTTACTTCAGGTTATTGAGGGCCTTGATGACATCGTCCGTAATATCGGCACGAGGACTAACGTAAGCCGCTTCTTGAACGATGACGTCAATTTTTCGCTGTTCCGCAATTTGCTTGAGGACCAAGTTTGCTCGTTCCGCAATTTTGGCGCGCTCTTCGAAGGTACGTTGGTTCAAGTCTTCAGTGAACTCGCGTTGCTTACGTTGCAGTTCACGATCTTGGTCGGCTAACTCACGTTGACGACGAATACGCTCTGCCTCTGACATCACTGCCGCATCCCGATCGAGCTTTTCAGCAGACAATTTGATTTTTTGGGCGCTATCACGGAGCTCATTCTGGCGCTTGGTGAATTCATTTTGCAAACGGGTTTGCATCGCTTTTGCCAAGTTAGACTCGTTAAAGACCTTTTCCGAGTTCACCACCGCTATGCGATTACCAACGTCTTGCGCCATGGCTGGGGCAAGCATGCTTGCAGAAATGAGGGTTAGCAAACTGAGCTTGACCCACTGTCTAGAGTATTGATACTTCATAAATCGTTCCTTACACAATTAAAACGCAGTACCTACTTGGAACTGCAAACGCTGAATATTATCCGTTGGCTGGGCATTCACTGGCAGGCCATAACTGAACTTAAGCGGACCCAACGGTGATATCCATGATAAACCCAAGCCATAAGAATATCGCAGAACGAGGTTAATGTTCTCACCAAAGGCATTACCGCCATCCACAAAGGTAAATAAACGCAGGGTTTTGTCGACCCCAGAGCCGGGCACGGGGAATGTGTACTCCACATTGGTGACGATTTTAGACTGCCCGCCGGTAGGCTGAAAACGGCCGGTAATGTTGTTATAAAACACCGGGCCGAGGGAGCCAGGCGCATAGCCCCGCACCGACCCAATACCGCCTACAAAGTAGTTTTTCATGATTGGGAAGGGTTTACTGCCGTAAGCCTCGCCGTAACCAACCTCACCATTAAAGGACAAAATATTGCCTTTGGAGAAGGAGTGGTACTTTTGATACTGACCGAATAGGCGGTAAAAGGTCAAATCGCCAACTGGGGTACCTACTTCCGCAGATAGCTGCTGCAGGGAGCCTTTTGATGGAATTAAGGCGCTGTCGCGACCATCGCGCGCCCACGCTGCCGTCACTGGTACGTTATAGGTTTGTAGTCGTCCCGGCACTGGGGTGCCAAAATCCTGTACGTATTGTTGATACGGCAATGGCGTATTGGTTGTGGCATAAATCGAGAAAATCTCTACACCAGTACCAAAGAAAACGCGATCGACTTCGGTATACGGGACGCCAAATTTAATATTGGAACCAACGGTCTTGATCTGGTAGTCGGGGTCGCCGACATAATAAAGTGGCTTAGCTGAGCGGTAGTAAAGGTCGGTATAACGGCTAATGCCATCGTCCGTAAAGTAAGGGTCAAACTGGGATAAGGTCAAGTTTTGGTTAATCTTGCCAAGCGAGAAATTCAAACCAATCGCAGTCCCGGTTCCGAAGGCATTCTCTTGATTGATACCCGCAGACAAAATCAATTTTTCAGTAGAGGAGAAACCAGCACCAATGTTAATAGCGCCTGTAGGCTTTTCTTTGACTGCAACACCGACATCAACCTGATCAGGCGATCCAGGTACATCAGTAGTAGAAATATCGGTTTCAGTGAAATAACCCAAGCGGCCGATACGCTCTTTAGAAAGACGGATCTTGTCACTATCAAACCAGGAACTCTCAAATTGACGCATCTCACGCCGCACAACTACATCGCGTGTCTTTACATTACCGGTAATGTTGACCTGGCGAACATATACTCGCCTACCCGGATCTACCACCAAGGTAATATCCACTTCGGCCAAATCACGGCGAATGTCGGGCTGGGGATTAATCGATGCAAAAGCGTAGCCATACGAGCCCAAAATCTCTGCGATCGCCTTTGTAGTTTGGGCTAATTTGGCAGATGAAAAGGTGTCGCCTGCTTTGAGGGCTAATAGCTGTTTGAGTTCAGGCTCTTTACCAAGTAACTCACCGGCCAAGCGAATGTTCTTGACTGTGAACTTCTTGCCTTCGCTAATGCTGATCGTTAAAAAGATGCCTTTTTTATCGGGCGTAATGGAAACCTGGGTGGAATCAATTACAAACTCGAGGTAGCCGCGGTTCAGATAATAAGAGCGAATGGTCTCTAAGTCAGCAGTAAGCTTTTGCTTGGAGTACAGATTATCTTTGCTATACCACGAGAGCCAACCGCCCGTCTTTAATTGCATCTCACCCAACAGCGTACTTTCGCTAAACACTTTATTACCAATGAAATTAATCTCTTGGATCTTCGCTACCGGGCCTTCATCCACATTAAAAAAGATCGCCACTTGATTACGCTCAACCGGTGTGACCGTCGCCACCACTTCAGCAGCGTATAGACCCTTGCTGACGTATTGGCGTTTGAGCTCTTGTTCGGCCTTATCAATTAATGCTTTGTCGTAAAAGCGCGCTTCCGCAACGCCAACAGCCCGCAGGGATTTGCGTACTACCTCCTGATCAAATTCTTTCATTCCCGTAAATTCAATGCGGGAAATGGTGGGGCGCTCTTCCACGATGACAATCAACACATTGCCTTGCGCCTGAATTTGCACATCACGGAAAAAGCCCGTGGTGTACAAGGCTTTTATTGACTCTGCCCCTTTCGCTGGCGTGAAGGTTTCACCCACTTGAATGGGCAAGTAACTAAAGACCGTGCCAGGCTCAACGCGCTGCAAACCCTCAATGCGAATATCCTTCACCACGAAGCTCTCAGCAGCTTGCAATGGCATGGCTAAGCCAGCCAACAAAACAAACGTTGCCTTGATGAACAAACGGAGACTAAATCGAGGAATGAAGTTGAGCAAATTCAAGGTGAAAAATAGCGTTGTAAATCATTAAATAAAGCCAAAAATGTTAACGAAATCAGCAAGATAAAGCTTAGTTTGTGAAGCCATTCTTGCACTGAAATCGGCAGGCGCTTTCCAGATACCAGTTCCCATGCATCATACAGGAGCTGACCCCCATCGAGCATGGGGATTGGAATCAAATTAAGCAGGCCAATGCTAATGCTCATCAAGGCTAAAAAGCCAAAAAAAGCCTGCCAACCGACTTGCGCTGATTTGCCCGCCATATCCGCAATGCTCAAAGGGCCGCCCAGCTGATTTAAAGAGGTTTCTCCAGTCACTAGACCCAACATCAACTTAGTTGAAACCGCGGTAATCAGCCAAACCCGCTCACTGGCGTATAGCAAGGCATCTATCGGGCCCAGGTGCAATAGCGCCATCTCCTCTGGGGTTGCCATTGCCGGTCGGATACCCAGGGTTGCAAGCGGGTCTTGGTTAGGCTGTATGCGCGGCAAGGCGTCTGCCGGGAACTGGATTGCAGAACGGCCTCCGCTGGGACTGGTGACCTCTAACACAAAGCCATTTTCCCCAGTAATGGCATCCAATAACTGCCAGCGCAACTGATTCCAACTGATGACCTGTTCAAATTCAGTAGCAGTGCTCGGAATATCGCGCCAACCGCTTACGCGATCACCCGCAACTAAGCCCATTTTGGCGGCAAGCGATGCCTCGGGTGGGGCCTGCAAACGGGCGGGCAACTGTGGCGCACCGGCAAGGTAAATCACCATCAAAAATACAATGGCCAACATGAAATTAGCCAGCGGTCCGGCGGCAACAATAAACGAGCGCTGCCATAGTGGTTTGCGATCAAAGGCATTAGCCTCGTTTACTGCATCAATCGTTTGTTCTGGATCACGGCCGTCGAGTAATTTGACATAGCCGCCCAAGGGAATCGAACCAATCACCCATTCGGTTTTATTTTGACTGGTAAAGCGATATAAGGGCTTACCAAACCCAATCGCAAAGCGCAGCACGCGCACGCCGCACATCCGAGCCGCCGCATAGTGTCCGTATTCATGAAAACCCACCAAAATCCCAATGGTGATAATGAACGTGAAAAAGGTAATCAGTCCTTGCACCCGATGCCTTTATTTAATTACTAGTGAAGAAACAGTTTGGGCTGCTATGCGGCGCGCCTCTGCATCTGCACCCAGCACAATCGCAATCGAGCTTGCAGCTGCTGACTGCACCATGGACAAGGTTTCTTGAACTACAGTGGCAATCTGCAAATACGGCAATCGCTGATCTAAGAATGCCGCAACCGCGACCTCGTTGGCGGCATTCAGAATCGCCGGCGCAGTACCGCCTGCTTTTGCTGCCTCAAAGGCCAGTGCCAAGCATGGGAAACGATCATAATCAGGCTCCGAAAAATTCAAGCTTGCTAGCTGGGCTAAATTCAGTGACGGCACACCCGCATCGATTCGATCGGGCCAAGCCAATCCGTAGGCAATCGGAGTTCGCATATCGGGCTGACCCAATTGTGCGATCACCGAGCCATCGCGATAGCGCACCATCGAATGCACCACGCTCTGCGGATGAATTAATACGCGTATTTGAGATAAAGGGAGTCCAAACAACCAATGAGCCTCAATCACCTCAAGGCCTTTATTCATCATGGTCGCGGAGTCGACAGAAATCTTGCGCCCCATCACCCAATTGGGATGCGCACAAGCTTCATCGGGCGTAATGGTTTTCAGTGCATCGAGGCTTTTCTCGCGAAACGGACCGCCTGATGCTGTCAGCCACAACTCTTCGACGCCAAAATGGTCACGTGTATTTCCATTCGATGTGGAACCAAACCGGTCCGGCAGGCATTGGAAAATCGCGTTGTGTTCACTATCAATTGGCAATAACTCGGCGCCGCCTACTTTGACTGCACTCATGAACAGATCACCTGACATCACAAGGGCTTCTTTATTGGCGAGCAATATGCGTTTGCCAGCCCTAGCGGCAGCCAAGGTAGGGGCTAATCCAGCAGCACCAACAATTGCCGCCATCACCGTATCGCAATCCGATTCGAGAACGGCAGTGAGCAGCGCCTCTGGTCCATGAAGAATCGTAATTTGACCGTCCTTCCCTGCAAGCAATTGTGCCAACCGGTCCGCACCAGCGGCATCCGCTACTACGGCAATACGGGGATTAAATTCCAAGCACTGCTCTGCCAAGCGCTCGACCTGCTGTCCCGCCGTTAGCGCCACCACCTGAAAGCGGTCGGGGTGCGCGCGAATCACATCTAAGGTATTGACGCCGATGGAGCCGGTCGATCCCAACACCGCGACGCGGCGGTGTAAAGAAGAATTACTAGCATTAGTCATTTCAAGAGCCCGACGAGTAATACCGCTATTGGCATCGTTGGCAGGAGTGCATCAATGCGATCCAGAACGCCACCGTGGCCAGGTAGCAAAGCGCTACTGTCTTTCACGCCCGAGAGCCGCTTTAATTGCGATTCAAACAAATCACCCACAATACTCAGAATCGTTAAGCCCAGCACCATTAAGAACATCGGCAACCAACCCCAGCCTGTGGCAAAAGCACCAAAGATGGTTGATGTTGGCGGTAAATACAGGGCGCACACGGTTGCAAATAAGCAGCAAAGCACAAGACCACCTAAGGCGCCCTCAATGGTTTTGCCTGGGCTTAGCTGGGGGGCAAGGCGGCGGCGGCCAAATGCTTTACCAACAAAATAGGCGCCAATATCAGCAACCCAAACCAAAGCCATTGCGGTGAGCAGCCACAGTAAACCCATTTCCCGTAAGAACACTAAGGCAAACCAGGTGGCTGGTAATAGGATCAATCCCAAGACAGCTAAAAAATACTGCCACTTCGCTAATGCAAGTTGAGTGCCACGCGACATGATGAGTGGCGCCCCAACGATCCAAAAGACCATTGCCAATAAAAGTAGCGCGATATCAACATCCACATTGGAAAAGAAGAGCAAGGCAGCAATCGCAATGAAGCACAGGCCAGCATAGATTAATGCCGCTCGAGTAGCGCCGGGCGAAATTAAGCGACTCCACTCCCATGCTGCCACAAGGATCATGACCAGAAAAAGTGCATTAATGTAGATTGGTGGCAATAAGAACAGCACAGGTAAAAAAACCGCTAGTAATCCAATTGCAGTTATCACCCGGGTTTTCAGCATGGGGTCGCTTAAGCGGAAGCTGAATTGGAAAGCATATCTGAAGCAAGTTGAGCACTGGTTCGACCAAAACGGCGCTCACGCTGACTGAACCAATCAAAAGCAGCTTGTAAATCGGCGGCGGCAAAGTCTGGCCACAGCGTATCGGTGAAGTAAAGCTCAGTGTAGGCCAATTGCCAGAGCAAGAAATTACTCACCCGCTGTTCCCCTCCAGTGCGAATAAATAAATCCGGCTCCGGAGCATAGGCCATGGATAAGTAGGGCTGGAGTAACTCTTCTGATACTGCATCGGCCTGAATGCCTGGATTGGCAAGCAACAAGGCCCGCATCGCTTGCAATACATCCCAGCGACCGCCATAGTTGGCTGCAATCGTCAAGGTCAGGTCTTTGCAGTCAGCGGTCTTTTCTTGAGAAAACACAACCATGTCCTGAATCGACTGATCGAATTGACTGAGATCGCCAATAAAACGCAGCTGAATGCCATTCTCTGCCAAGCGGCCCACTTCGCCCCGCAAGGACTTAAGAAAGAGCTTCATTAAAAAGCCGACTTCCTCGGGCGGGCGACGCCAATTTTCAGAGCTGAAGGCAAACACGGTCAAAAATTCCACACCCTGGCGACGGCATTCTTCGACTACTTTGCGAACGGCACCTAAGCCCTCCGAATGGCCTGCAACGCGGGGCATATGGCGCTTACTCGCCCAGCGACCATTTCCATCCATGATGATGGCAACGTGTCGTGGCACTGCCCTCACTTCAGGGACCTCGATTGTTGAGCTAGTGTGTTTAACCATGGGCTTTAATGAGTAGAGATCGTGACAGCACCTACACTGTCATGATTTCCTTTTCTTTATCCACCACGATTTTATCGATATCGATGACTGCTTTATCCGTCATCTTCTGAATTTCATCAGTGGCACGGCGCTCTTCATCTTCTGAAATTTCTTTGTCTTTCGTCAAGCGCTTTAAATGCTCATTGGCATCCCGGCGTAAATTTCGTACCGCAATCTTCGCGTCTTCACCTTCACTTTTAACCAGCTTGGTCAGTTCGCGACGGCGCTCTTCCGTGAGGGCTGGCATCGGGACTCGAATAACCGTACCTTGTGATGCGGGATTCAAACCCAAATCGGAATCCCGAATGGCTTTTTCAATCACCGCCACCATGGTTTTTTCAAAGGGCTGAACATTGATCGTACGCGCATCCGCTAAGCCCAAATTGGCCACTTGCGATAAGGGCGTGGGGTTGCCGTAGTAATCAACCTGAATGTGCTCTAAGATGCCGGGGTTAGCACGGCCCGAACGAATCTTAGCCAAGCCGCTCTTCAAGGACTCAAGCGACTTTTGCATCTTTTGATCGGTGTTATTTTTAATTTCCAATGCAGACATGCTGTTCTCCTATTAGACGTGCACTAAAGTGCCTTCGGGCTCGCCCTGCACCACACGCAGTAAGGCTCCCGGTTTTAGAATTGAAAAGACCTTGATGGGTAACTTGCGATCGCGGCATAAGGCAAATGCAGTTGCATCCATCACTTGCAGGTTTTGAATAATCGCTTCGTCAAAGGTAATCGAGTCGTAGCGTGTCGCGCTTGCATCTTTATTGGGATCGCTGCTGTAAATGCCATCTACTTTGGTTGCTTTGAGCATGATGTCAACGCCCATCTCGGCGCCACGCAATGCCGCAGCGGTATCGGTGGTAAAGAATGGATTGCCGGTACCGGCAGCAAAAATCACTACCTTGCCTTCGCTCATCGCCCGAATCGCCCTTGGACGAATGTAGGGCTCAACCACTTGATCCATGCGCAAGGCTGATTGAACGCGCGCTTCAACGCCTTTTTGACGCAAGGCATCTTGCAGTGCCAAGGAATTCATCATCGTAGCCAACATGCCCATGTAGTCTGCGGTAGCGCGATCCATGCCGGCAGCTCCACCAGCAACGCCGCGGAAAATATTACCGCCGCCAATCACAATCGCCAACTCGATGCCCAGGCGAACCACTTCGGTGATTTCAGCAACCATAGAGTCAATGGTGACTGGGTTGATGCCAAACGCATCTTCACCCATTAACGCTTCACCAGAAAGTTTAAGGAGGACGCGTTTATATGCTGGCATGGTCGTTTTGCTTGCTTAGGTTATTGATTTGACTGTATTTTTTAATATCTTGCTCCGATTATAAAGGGCAAAGAAAAGGGCGTAGAAACTTTCGCTTCCACGCCCTCTTGGGGTACCAAACCAGATAAAAACAAGGGGGCAAACCCCCTTTGCTTTTAAAGGGTCTTTTTATGCGCTTGCTTTTGCAGCGGCCACCTGGGCAGCCACTTCCGCAGCAAAGTCGTCTTGCCGCTTTTCAATGCCCTCGCCCACGATAAACATCGTAAAGGACTTAATCGTGGTGTTTGCAGCCTTGAGCATTTGCTCCACCGTTTGCTTATCGTTTTTCACGAAGGGTTGATTGAGCAGCGAAACTTCTTTCAAGTACTTTTGCACCGAGCCCTCAACCATCTTGGCGACGATATCGGCAGGCTTACCGGATTCAGCCGCTTTTTGCTCGGCAATATTACGCTCGGTTGCAATGTTTTCTGCGGGCACATCAGCAGTTGATAGAGCAACTGGCTTCATGGCGGCGATATGCATTGCAACGTCCTTCGCAGCCACTTCATCGCCAGTAAACTCAACCATCACACCAATGCGGGTTCCGTGCAAGTAGGAAACCAACTTGCTGTCGCCAGCAAAACGCTGAAAGCGACGTGGGGTAATGTTTTCGCCAATTCGGCCAATTAACTTAGTGCGAACGGTCTCCACTGTTTCGCCTTCCAGTGGCAATGCAGCTAAGGCAGTCACGTCAGCTGGGTTGCTATTCGCAACCAGCTTGGCGCAATTGTCTGTAAAGGCCAAGAAGTCATCGTTCTTCGACACAAAGTCGGTTTCGCAATTGACTTCAATCAAAGCGCCCGTCGTGCCATTGATAAAGGCAGCTACAACACCTTCAGCAGTAACGCGGGAGGCGGCTTTGCTGGCTTTGCTACCGAGTTTCACCCGCAGAATTTCTTCTGCTTTCGCCATATCGCCATCAGCTTCAGTTAAAGCCTTTTTGCACTCCATCATCGGAGCATCGGTTTTGGCGCGTAAGTCGCCAACCATTGCAGCGGTAATTGCAGCCATTACTCAGCCTTCCCTTCTTCAACGAACTCTTCTTCGCCTTCTTTAACGGCAGTCAAAATCTCTTGTACTGAATTGGCCTTGCCTTCCAAGATGGCATCGGCAATACCGCGTGCATACAGCGTTACTGCTTTGCTCGAGTCATCGTTGCCGGGGATAATGTAATCAACACCTTCTGGGGAATGGTTGGTATCCACAACTGCGATGACCGGAATGCCTAACTTCTTGGCTTCGGTAATCGCAATCTTGTGATAACCAACGTCCACGACGAAAATCGCATCGGGTACACCATTCAGATCCTGAATACCGCCCAAGGCTTTTTGTAATTTGTCGAGGTCACGGTCATTGGTGAGGGCTTCTTTCTTGGAAAGCTTTTCCCAGTCGCCCGCTTCTTTTGCAACCGCCATGTCTTTCAAACGCTTTAAGGAGCCTTTGACGGTTTTGAAGTTAGTGAGGGTGCCACCGAGCCAGCGGCTATCGATGTATGGCATGCCTGCGCGTGCTGCCTCTTCGGCGATGATCTCGCGGGATTGGCGCTTGGTACCAACAAATAAAATGGTGCCGCGATTGGCTGCAATTTGTTTTGCCACTTTCAGGGCTTCCTGAAACATAGGCAATGTTTTTTCCAAATTGATGATATGAATTTTATTGCGATGGCCAAAAATATAAGGGGCCATCTTGGGGGACCAGAAACGTGTTTGGTGGCCAAAATGGCAACCGGCTTCCAGCATCTGACGCATAGTCACTGACATAACATTCTCCTAAGGGTTTGATCTAAGGTTAGGTCCTAGCTGCACTAAAAAGTGCCACCCTGGAAGGCCTAACCCGCAATTTCAGTTCATCAGATGCAGTAAATTGACGTCATCCAACAAGCTGATCCGTAAATTATAGCTTACATATCAATTAACTAGGGCGTCCTAGCTAGTTCACACCCCCTGCCTAGCACCCCCTAAAAGGGCCTTAGATTGCCCATAAAACAGCCAAGTCGTTGATAATAAAAGCATGAATAGTGTATTTACCGACGAAAACGACATCCAAGGGATGCGTGAAGCGGGCCGGCTGGCCAGCGAAGTACTAGACCATGTAGCACCTTTTGTACAGCCTGGCATCAGTACGGGTGAGCTGGATCGCATTTGCCATACTTATATGCGTGAGGTGCAAAAAACCATACCGGCACCACTCAATTACCAGCCGCCAGGATATCCACCCTTTCCAGCTTCCATTTGCACCTCGGTGAATGATGTCATTTGCCATGGTATCCCTGGCGACAAAATACTCAAGTCCGGTGATGTTGTGAACCTCGATATTACTGTGATCACCCCTGCCGGCTACTTTGGCGATACCAGCCGTATGTTTATGGTGGGCGATGCGTCCGTATTAGCAAAGCGCTTAACCCAAATTACCTTTGAATGCATGTGGCTGGGCATCGCTCAAGTGAAGCCCGGCGCACGCCTCGGCGACATCGGCCACGTCATCCAAAGCCATGCTGAAAAAGCCGGCTACTCGATTGTGCGCGAGTACTGCGGTCACGGCATTGGTAAAGTCTTTCACCAAGATCCGCAGATTCTGCATTACGGCAGACCAGGTACCGGTGAAACATTAGAGGCTGGCATGACCTTCACGATTGAGCCCATGATCAATGCTGGAAAGCGCGACATTCGGACGATGCCGGATCAGTGGACGGTGAAGACTAAAGACCGCAGCCTCTCAGCACAGTGGGAGCACACCTTACTCGTAACCCAGAGCGGCGTAGAAGTCCTAACGTGGTCAGAAGGCAGCAACCCACCCCCCGAATGCGTCGCCGGCTTGCATTTCCGCCCCAGCGCATAGACCGCCCCCGAAAACGGCATACCCTTATTAATGCGTACGGCCACACAAAATCCAATTGCGATTAACAATGGAGTCGAATTACGCAGCGCTCGTGAAGAAGCGTATGCTGAGTTTAAAGCCTGCCAAGACGTCGACAAACTAAGCAAGCAACTCAGCAAGATGAGTGACGTGCTGCTCATGAATCTATGGTCACAGTGCCAATTGAAAAACGATGCTGCCCTACTTGCAGTTGGTGGCTATGGCCGCAGCGAACTCTTTCCCTACTCCGACGTTGACATCTTAATTTTGCTACCTGACCACGAGTCAGAAACGCTCTCTGCTCGGGTAGAGCAATTCATTACTCAGTGCTGGGATGCCGGAGTCGAGATTGGCTCGTCTGTACGCAATAGTGCCGAATGCTTATCGGAAGCGGCTCAGGACATTACGGTACGCACCTCTTTATTGGAAGCGCGCTTCTTGGGCGGTAATCGCGCTCTATTTACGCAATTCTCCAAAGCCTATTGGAATGCCATGGATCCCAAGGCTTTCTTTCAGGCTAAATTGCTTGAGCTCAAGCAGCGCCATCAAAAATACCAAGATACGCCTTACTCCTTAGAGCCTAATTGCAAAGAGAGTCCGGGCGGCTTACGCGATATCCAAATTATTACCTGGGTGAGTAAAGCAGCGCAGTTTGGTAATGGTTTTCAGGATCTGTACAAGAAAGGAATCATTACCCGGCGTGAGCTCACCGAGATCAAGCGTAATAAGCGCTTACTGGAAACGATTCGTGCCCACCTGCATTTGCTCGCAAAGCGCCGCCAGGATGTGCTGGCATTTGATTTGCAGTCACCACTCGCGAGCGCCATGGGAATTGAGGCTGAAAGCAATCGCGCGGCGAGCGAAGCCATCATGCGTCGTTACTATTGGGCAGCCAAAGCGGTTACGCAGCTCAATGATGTTCTCTTGCAAAACATTGAGGCATTGCTCTTCCCGCAAGAATCAAAAACAACCCACGCTATTCCTGGGGAAGAAAACCAATTCTTTATTGAGCGTCAGGGCTTACTCGATATCACCGACCCCATGCTTTATGAGAAACACCCCGAGCAGATTCTCCGAACTTTTTTAGTCTTTACCCAATCACCCACCTTAACTGGCCTCTCTGCAACCATCTTTAGGGCACTCTACAACGCGCGCAACCGCATGAATAGCCAATGGCGTAAAGATCCTGCAAATCGTGCCCTGTTCATGGACATACTCAAGCAGCCCGATGGGGTCACTCGGGCTTTTCAGCTAATGAACCGAACCAGCGTATTGGGACGGTACTTGCCTGCCTTTCGGAAAATTGTCGGGCAAATGCAGCATGATTTATTTCATGTATACACCGTTGATCAACACATCTTGATGGTGTTACGCAATGTAAGGCGCTTCATGATCATGGAGCACACCCATGAGTTCCCCTATTGCAGCCGCTTAATTGCTAACTTTGATAAGCCTTGGATAATTGTCTTGGCAGCCCTCTTTCATGATATTGCTAAAGGCCGTGGTGGCGATCATTCGGAGTTGGGCATGCGCGATATGCGGCAGTTCGCTAAAGACCATAAGCTTAGCAAAGCCGATACCGAGCTCTTGGTTTGGTTAGTAGCAGAGCACCTCAAAATGAGTCGCGTTGCCCAAAAACAAGATATCTCAGATCCCGATGTAGTCGCGCATTTTGCCAAAGAGATGGGTGATGAGCGCCATCTAACCGCGCTCTATTTACTCACCGTTGCGGATGTCAGAGGCACTAGCCCCAAGGTTTGGAATGCCTGGAAAGCCAAGTTGCTTGAAGACCTCTACCGTTCCACCCTGCGCGTGCTGGGCGGCACCAAAACCGATGCCACATCGGAGTTAGCCCAACATCAAGAAGAGTCGCGGCGTAATTTACGCCTTAATGGCATTGAGGATGATGCCTATGCTGACTTATGGCAAAAATTGGATGTCGCATTTTTCTTGCGCCAAGATGCAGGTGACATTGCCTGGTTAACCCGGCACCTCTTTAATCGCGTCGATAGCGCAGAGCCCGTAGTGCGTGCCAGATTATCAACCGTAGGAGAAGGCCTGCAAGTTGCTGTCTATATGCCAGATCAAGCAGATCTATTTGCGCGTATCTGTGCCTACTTTGAGCGCCACGGCTTTTCCATCTGGGATGCACGCATTCATACAACGCGCCATGGCTATGCGCTGGATACCTTTCAGGTCACTGGCATGAATCGCTTAACCGAAACCGGAAGTTACCGCGACCTGATTCAGCTGGTGGAATATGAACTCAAGACTTCCCTTGAAAAAACGGAACCGCTACCCCAGCCTAGCATGGGCCGCCTATCCAGGCAATCCCGAAGCTTTCCAGTGCAAGCCAGGGTTAATATGCAACCCGATGATCGCGGTCAGTACGTCGTACTATCCCTATCGGCAAGCGATCGCACTGGGCTGATCTATGCAGTCGCACAAGTCCTTGCAAAACACCGCGTATCGATCCACACCGCTCGTATTAATACTTTGGGCGAACGCGTGGAAGACGTATTGTTACTGAACGCTGCAGAACTCAGCAAGAATCCGAAACTGCAAATCCAGATTGAAACCGAAATCCTGGATGTATTAGCCAGCTAACGCCTATAACCAATCGATAGCCAGTCGATACTGCGTTACTCTTACGCAAGCAGGCCCAACATCGTTGCCTCATCAATCACAGGTACACCAAGTTCTTCCGCTTTAGTAAGTTTGCTACCTGCGTCATCGCCTGCCACAACGTAATCGGTCTTTTTTGATACGGATCCTGCTACTTTGGCGCCAGCGCGCTCAAGTCGCTCTTTCGCTTCATCCCGCGATAAGGTGGGCAGTGTGCCCGTCAGTACAAAGGTTTTACCGGCTACGGCTGCACTGACCTTTTTTTCTTCTACGCTGGGAACCATGCCCGATGCCAGCAACTGCTCGATCACCTCACGGTTATGGGGCTCTTGCATGAAGCCCGTGATCGAGTCCGCAACGACGGGGCCAACATCCCGAACCGTTAGCAGGTCTTCGCTAGTGGCGTCCATGAGGGCATGCATATTTTGATAGTGATTGGCCAAATCTTTTGCGGTAGTTTCGCCCACATGGCGAATGCCTAAGGCAAATATGAAGCGGGCCAAGGTAGTGGTCCGGGATTGATTAATCGCCTGAATTAAATTATCAGCCGACTTCTCGCCCATGCGTTCTAAATTGGCTACTGCCGTAAATCCCAGGCGGTATAAATCAGCTGGGGTGCGAACCAAATTATTGTCTACGAGTTGATCGACAATCTTTTCTCCAAGGCCCTCAATATCCATGGCGCGCCGATGCGCAAAATGGACTAAGGCCTGTTTGCGCTGAGCGCCGCAAAATAGGCCGCCACTGCAACGGGCAATAGCCTCATCGGCCACGCGCTCAATATGCGAGTCGCATACGGGACATCGGCTGGGCATCTCAAATACCCTGGTGTTATTCGGGCGACGTTCTAGCACTACCGACACCACTTCGGGTATCACGTCACCTGCACGCCGCACTACTACGGTATCGCCAATACGTACGTCTTTACGTAACACTTCATCTTCATTATGCAGCGTCGCATTGGTGACGGTCACGCCCCCTA
>CAMDKY010000029.1 GCA_945901245.1 Polynucleobacter meluiroseus
GTGCAAACGACGTAGCAGCTGTTTTCCGTTCTACTGCAGAAGGTGAAACAGGTCACGCCCATGGTCACATGGAATATTTGATTGCTGGTGGTAGCGGCGATCCAGAAACTGGCTTACCTGCCAAGACAGTTGAAGATGCACTCAAGTCCGCTATTGCAGGCGAGACACATGAGTACACCGACATGTACCCAGGTATGGCTAAAACAGCACGCGATGAAGGCTTTGACGAAATCGCTGACTGGTTTGAGACTTTAGCGAAGGCGGAGCGTAGCCACGCAAACAAGTTCACCAAGACTTTAGAAGCGCACTTAGCAAACGTGTAATCCACTATTGCTGAAAGAACAAAGGCTGCTTCGGCAGCCTTTTTCTTTTTCTATTTCTACTGGTTGCCCACGAATTCATATCTTTAGAGGTGCTGCTGACGCGGCTGCCCAAAAGAAATATAGCCATCCGAAGATGGCTATATTGGTATTTAAAGCGTACTGCTGACTACTGGACTGCTGAGTAAAGATTAACCCTTCTTAGCCCATGCAGAGCACCAGCCTGGACCAGCCACTTTTTTGGCACCAAACAGACTGCAACCACCAATAGGGCCAGAACCTTGATACAGGGCGCAATTGGTACACACCTGACCGGCTTGGTACTTAGGAAACTTGGCTTTGTTCACTTTAGTAGCATCGGCTACGTAACCGAGGGCAGCAGCTTGTGGATCGGTTTCAGCAACCATGGCTTGGGCTTGAACGGTATTGCTCAAAGCGATGCTGCATGCACCAGCAGCAGACATGATCATAAATTGGCGACGGCTATTCTTCATACATTCTCCAAAAGGTAGGGCAAAAAACAATTAATCGTAACTTCAAATAGTTCTGCGCTGAATCATAGAACAGAAGTACTCATGCACCAACCCACCAGGTAAGTAATTGATTTAACTATATTTTTTCTTGAGAATGGTTCTCAACTTATAACGCGGTAAGGAAAGTGCGTTTAACGGCGATCCATTAGCGCTAAAAACTCGCGGCGCAGGTTGGCGTCTTTTAAGAAAGCACCGCGCATCACACTGTTCACCATCTTTGAATCGCGGTCTTTAACCCCGCGCCACTGCATACAAAAATGATCGGCATCCATCACAATCGCAACCCCCACTGGGCGAATTTTTTTCTCGAGCATGTCAGCTAGGTGGACTACTGCCTCCTCCTGAATTTGGGGGCGGCACATGACCCACTCAGTCAGCCTTGAATACTTCGACAAACCAATCAATGCCGATTCTTTACTGGGCAAAACACCAATCCAGACCCGGCCCATGATGGGGCAAAGGTGATGCGAGCACGCGCTGCGTACCGTAATTGGACCAATGATCATGAGTTCATTGAGGTGACTGACGTTCGGGAATTTGGTGAGGGTAGGCTGTTCGACGTAGCGTCCATTGAACACCTCATTAACAAACATTTTGGCAACGCGTTGACTCGTATTGCGTGTGTTGTGATCGCTCTCCGTATCAATCACCAAGCTTTCTAAAACGGCTTGCATCTTCACCGCCACTTCATCGACCAAACCCTCTAAATCACCCGGCTCAATAAATTGGGCAATATTGTCATTGGCGTGAAAGTGGGCTTTCTTTGCCTGAATGCGACGACGAATAATGGTCGATAAGGGGACGCCATCCTCGGCCTTGGACTTGATCGCCTTCTTTGCAGTCGGCTTTTCTGCTATGGCTGTCTTTGCTGCCTTCTTTGCTACCTTTAGGGAGGTAATGCTCTTACGGCTGCTGGTTTTGGTCGCGGGCATAGGGTGTTTGGGTGCGTTAATGAATTTATGAATGGTAATCAAAAACGATCACCTTCACAGGTCAGGGTTAAATCTGGAAAAAGATAGCGATGATTGCTGCTAGTGCTATGGTCCAAACTGCAGTCCGCAATTTAGGCCAGTCAGCGACATAGCAAATAATGAAAGCAATGCGTGCTAAAACGTAAATAACCGCCAGAAGGTCTATGCGGTCTTGCGGTGCTTGCGTAATCGCTGCTATTGCGATTGCAGCAAAAAAGAAAGGGATCGATTCAAAGGTATTGGCTTGCGCCGCATTGGCTCGCGCCCGAAATCCAGTTTGCTTTGCCAACCACTGGCGCGGATTGCTGTTATCAAAATCTTTAAATCCAACCTTAGCGATGCCTGCCGCCACGATCGGCAATAAGCCTGCAATAAGTACGCACGCAATGGCAATTGTCATTTGGTACTCTCCGTATTCGTAGGTGGTGATGATTTTTTCTTACCGATGCGCGCCTCAGTGCCATTCATTAAGTTGCGAATGTTACTGCGGTGACGCCAGATGAGTAAAGCACAAACAATACTGAGGGCAATGGCCATCGGCTGAAAGCCAAATAGAAAAATAAAGTAAACCGGACCAAAGACTGCTGCAGCCAAGGCAGCGAGTGAGGAGTAGCGCAAAAAGAAAGCCACAATCAACCACGTCGCTAAGGTTGCCAGTCCTAGAACTAGATTAATACCAAACAATATGCCGCAAGCGGTTGCAACACCTTTGCCGCCCTTAAACCCATGAAATACCGGATAGAGATGCCCCAGAAACACAGCAATCACAACACCACACAAAATCCATGCGCCAGCGCCATTTGCTAGGGCAGCTTCACCCAAAACAAATCGAGCAATCATCACGGCCAAAAATCCCTTAAGTGCGTCGCCCAATAAGGTGAATACTGCCGCTCGCTTATTACCTGTGCGCAGCACATTAGTCGCACCTGGATTACCTGAGCCATAGGAATGGGGATCGGGTAAGCGCATTAATTTGCTGACCACGACCGCAAATGAGATCGAGCCAATCAAGTACGCCAACGGAATAAGTAACCAAGTCATCGCCATAGTTTAGTCAATATTGACTCATTCCTTTAAAAGCACCGGTTGCGCCGCTCTTAAAAGGAATTTAGCAATTAACCCCTAGGATGGTGTTGTTGATGAAGAGATTTAAGGCGCTCGCGAGCGACGTGGGTATATATCTGCGTCGTCGATATATCGGCATGGCCTAGCAACAGTTGCACCACTCTGAGATCAGCGCCATGATTCAGTAAATGGGTGGCAAAGGCATGCCGTAAGGTATGCGGTGATAGAGCGACTGGGATTTGCGCAATTGCAGCATAGCGCTTAATCAAAGCCCAAAATGCTTGGCGGGTTAGGGCGCCACCGGTATGCCGGCCAATAAATACCGCGTCCGATGTTTTGCCGGCCAATAGGGTTGCCCGCGTTTCAACTAGGTATTTGCGCAACCATTCTCCCGCTTCGCCGCCGAAAGGCACAAGGCGTTCCTTGCCGCCTTTACCATTGACGATACGCACCACGCCTTCATTGAGACTGATTGCCACTGTCTTCAGGCTAACGATTTCAGAAACGCGCAGGCCACTGGCGTACATCAGCTCTAACATGGTGCGATCCCGTAAACCCAAAGGAGTTTCCGTATCCGGTGCGTTTATTAAGCACGTGACTTGATCCTCACTGAGCGTCTTTGGAAAGCGCTGCGCCTGTTTGGCGGCACGCAAAGTCATGCACGGATCACGCTTTACCCACTGGTGACGCAATGCGTGGCGATAAAACCGTTTAAATACCGTGAGGCGTCGATTGGCTGTAGTAGCTTTGTCCTCGCGACGATGGGCTATGTAGGCGGTTAACTCGGCTTCGGTGGCGGCATAGAGATCGATGCCGCGCTCGTGCTGCAACCATTGCGCTAATAAAAGTAAGTCGCGTCGATACGCAGAGAGGCTATTTTTAGCGAGACCATCTTCTAGCCAGCAGGCATCGCAGAATCGCTCTATTGCTTCCGATGAAACTGGCGATAGCACCTGCTCCATCTGATTTGTAGCGGCTCTCAAGGTCACGCTGATGGCTGATTAGTCCCTGAAGTTATCAAAACCCAATGGGGCTTCGCTAACGTCTTTGCGCAGCAAAGCCATCACCGCTTGCAGATCATCCCGCTTACCACCGGTAACGCGCACCGCGTCCCCCTGAATGCTGGCCTGCACCTTTATCTTGCTGTCTTTAATGATACGCACAATTTTTTTCGATAAATCCGAGGTCACACCTTTTTGAATCTTCATGCTTTGCTTGCGCTTGTCGCCGCCAATCGTTTCTAGCTTATCGTCTTTGAGGTAGCGCACATCGACGTTGCGTTTAGCCATTTTATTAATCAGGACATCGCGTACTTGACCCAATTTAAAGTCATCGTCCGCAAATAAGATAAGAAGTTCTTCTTTGAGCTCGACCCTAGAATCCGATCCCTTAAAGTCGAAGCGGGTGGAGATCTCTTTATTGGCCTGTTCAATGGCGTTCTTTAATTCCACCATATTTGGCTCGCACACTACGTCAAATGTTGGCATGTATTGCTCCTATTTACTCAAAATTGCGGAAGACGAATAAGATTGTGGCATGAACTCCGCCCCAAATGCGCCTTCCTCGCCCAAAAAAGCCTCGCTCTCAGGGATTCTTGAGATGCTGCCTGACTTTTCTTTAAGGTCGCGCAATAGCTTTGGTTTTGAAGCCCTTGCTGAGCAAGCGTATTCCATTACAGACGCTGAGCAAATTGGGGCTGTGATGGAAGGGATTGATGCGACAGGCCTGCCATGGCGGGTGCTCGGCGGTGGCAGCAATGTGATCTTGGCGCCTACATTGCCTGGTGTTACTTTACTGATGGACATCACCGGGCAAACGATTACGCACCAAGATGGCAGCGGTACGGTGATTACAGTTGGTGCTGGAGTGAACTGGCATGACTTTGTGCTTTGGACACTCGACCATGGCTTGCCCGGCCTTGAGAACCTTGCGTTGATTCCGGGTACGGTGGGCGCGGCGCCGATTCAGAACATTGGCGCCTATGGCGTTGAGGTGGGTGAATACATCCAGTCGATTAAAGCGTTTGATTGCGAATCCAAGGCCTTGGTCACGATTGCGGCGAGTGACTGTGCATTCACGTATCGCAATAGTCTTTTTAAAGAAAATCCCCATCGCTACATCATTACGCGCGTGCATTTTTACTTGCCAGCCGCGTGGAGCCCCCGTTTACGCTATGCCGATTTGGCTGCTGCATTTGCAAATCGCCATGCGCCAACAGCGGAAGAAGTGATGGTGGCGGTGTGCAAGATTCGTAATCGCAAACTACCCGATCCCAAATTAATCGGTAATGCCGGCAGCTTCTTTCAAAATCCGATTGTGGAAAAAGCGCAGTACTTGGCATTGCTGAAGCAGTTCCCTGAATTAGTGTCCTACCCCGAGGGGGATGAGGGCTCAGGCAAGCGAAAGTTGGCTGCGGGCTGGATGATTGATCGCTGCGGCTTTAAAGGCGTGCGCGCTGGGGCTGTGGGGGTATATCAACACCAAGCCTTAGTCCTCGTGAATCACGGTGGCGGCAACGCTGATTCTGTCTTGGCCTTAGCAAAAACCATTCAAGATAAAGTGCAAGACACCTTTGGCGTTACTCTTGCGATTGAGCCAATTCGCTACTGAGGCTTCACCGTGGCTAGCGTGACTTGAGCACTGCCTTCTGCCAATTGAATGCGGTAATCGTGCTGAGCCAGCAGTTGATCTGGCTTGCGTACTGCTCCCGCGCCCTCTTGCAAAATTACGGCATAACCCCGCTCCAGGGTGCGCTGCGGACTAAGTGCCTCTAACTGCGCCGCGAGATGCTGTTGATGCCGTTGCCAGTACTGTGTCCGCACCATCCATGATTGACCTAAGCGCTGCCGGAGATTCTGAATCTGCTCGCGCATCCGCTCGGGATTCGGCATGGCATGATTTAAACGCAATGCAAACTGATCGAGCGTCTGGGCCTCGCGCTCGATACGACGCTGGGCGGCTTGCATCATGTTCTGTTTGAAGTTCGCCAACTCGGCTAGCAATTGATCGCGCCGTGGCGCCGCCATCTCCGCTGCACCAGTCGGTGTTGGTGCGCGCAAGTCGGCAACAAAATCGGCAATCGTGGTGTCGGTTTCGTGCCCTACGCCGCAGACGATCGGTAAAGTAGATTCTGCAATTGCATATGCCAACTGCTCATGATTAAATGCCCACAGATCTTCGATACTGCCGCCACCCCGCACTAATAGAATCACATCAACCGCCGCCTCCCGATTAGCCTGTTCGAGTGCCGCGATGATGTTGAGAGGCGCTTCCGGGCCCTGCACTAAGGTGGGATAAATCACAATCGGAATGTGCGGCGCTCTTCGACTTAAGGTGCTCAGCACATCTTTTAATGCTGCCGCCTGAGGCGAGGTGACGATACCGATCGCCCGCGGGTGAGTTGGTATGGGGCGTTTTCGATCAGTCTCGAATAATCCCTCTTTAGCAAGCTTGGCTTTGAGTTTCAAGAAGGCTTCAAAGAGCCCACCCATGCCGGCGCGGCGCATGATCTGGACCGTTAATTGCACATCCCCGCGCGGAACATATAAGCCGAGACTAGCCCCGACCTCCACCAAATCCCCCGATTGGGGCATAAAGCCCACCTGGGCATTTTTGCCGCGGAACATCACGCAGCGAATTTGCCCTTCCTCGTCCTTTAAGGAAAAGTACCAGTGCCCGCTGTCATAAGCCTTAAAGTTCGATACCTCACCGCTAACCCAGACAGAATCAAACTGGTCCTGCAAGGAGCTTGCAATGGCGCGGTTTAGGTCGCCAACACTCAGAATGGGGTTCGGTATTTCAGGCATTTTCTAGGGGTCGATTTTGATGAATTTAATGGGGTTTGCTAGCCGGGACCAATACATATCCACAGTCTTGAATGGCATTATGGGGCTCAATGAAGAAGTAAGTGTTTGCTGACCCATAACGTCGTATAAATCTGACACTAGCGCTACAAAGCATTGATTCATAAACATAAATTTTTTTAGATTCGATTCGGTTTACTGCCATTTTTTGCTGCACTACACCACAAATCAAGGACTTACAGCAAATAGGGTCAAAAGTTTTGCACAGAGTTATCCACAGCCTAACTAAAACCCCGCAACAGCTAAATTTTTTGAAAAATATCAAGCCTCTAGCAATCCCTGTCCATCCGGAGGCCCATTTCATTTCAGCTAAAGTACTGATCTTATGTACACCATCTTACTATCTGCCGGTTGGCCCATTTGGCCCCTCTTAGCCCTCTCCATTTTTGGCCTCGCCATCCTGATGGAGCGCACTTGGTACCTGCGCCAAGGGCGCATTGCCCCGCAGACCGACTTGGAAGTTGCTTTTGGCCTGGCCGAAGGGATGGCAACTGGAAAAGCCGCCCCGACTGGATTAATTCAGGATTTGCGCCAGAGCTCTGTCATCGGCACGCTCCTCGCCTCCATTCTCTCTGAAAAGCAATCCGGTCATTCTGCTAACCAAGCGATTGAAGAGCTTGCAGTGCTGGCGGACACATCCTGGATTAAGTTAGAACGCTACCTTGGAGCGCTTGCTACGATCGCAACCCTAGCCCCGCTCTTGGGTTTATTTGGTACTGTGGTTGGCATGATTGAAATTTTTGGCAGTCAAGGGGTAGTGACCGGTAGCGGCGGTAACCCGCAGCAACTGGCGAACGGGATTTCGATTGCGCTCTACAACACCGCATTTGGACTCTTGATTGCGATACCGGCCTATGCCGGTTGGCGTGGCTTACGCGCCATGGCCGATCAACGGCAGCGGGAGTGCGAAGAGTTCGCACGCCAACTGTTTAAAAAACTCTACCCCGAAAATACATGAGCTGGATTACGCAACGCTTAAGCGGTCAGCGGGTCAATCTCGGTTCCTTACGAAGTAGCAATCGCTTTGCGCGCGCCGAGCCGGAAATTAATCTGATCGCCTTTATTGATGTGTTACTAGTGGTGTTGATTTTCTTGATGGTTTCAACTACGTTTACACGTTACAACGAACTGGCCATTACGTTGCCGACTGCCAGTGGATCAGATGCATCGATCAAGCCCCAGTCCATCACCATTACCGTGAGTCGCGATGGCCGCTACGCCCTGAACGGCAAGGTAATCGATCGAAGCCAATTGGCCGCATCCCTTGGCAAACTCGCTAATCCATCCGCACAAACAAGCCTAGAAAATAGTCCGCAAGTGAATATCGATGCCGATGCCAAGGCACCGCACCAGGCGGTGATGCGCGCCCTTGAGGCGGCGCGCGATGCGAATCTGCCCAACGTTGTCTTTAGCAGTCAAGGCAGTAAATAATGCAGTCTGCTGACCGTGCGTAAGGCGCCTATTCAAGGTCGATCGGCGCCCGCCTTTTGGGAGCGGCGCGGCATCATCAGCTGGCTTCTCTGGCCTCTATCCAAACTCGTTGGTCTTTTTGTGGCGAGCAAAAACGCTTTGCGCGATCTTGGTATTGGAGTGGGAACACCATATTCAGTGCCGATCATTATCGTGGGCAATCTGCGCGTTGGCGGCACCGGAAAAACGCCCATTGTCATTGCACTGGCGGAGCGTTTGCGTGCCCGAGGTTTTTATCCAGGGATCATCAGCCGCGGCTATGGCGGTCGCAGCCACTCGAAGCAATCCAATCCAATCGAGGTCAGCAGCCAATCAGACCCCGCCGTGGTGGGCGATGAACCCGTACTGATGGCGCGCCGCACGCAAGATGCAATACCCATTTGGGTATGCCCAAAGCGCCGTAAAAGTATTCGTGCACTCTTAAACGCCAATCCCGAAGTCAACGTCATCATTAGCGACGATGGCTTACAACATCAAGATCTTACCCGCTGGCCTGCGCGCGAAGGTGGCCGGGATATTGAAATCATCGTGCGCGATCACCGCGGTGAAGGCAATGGCTTTTTGTTGCCAGCCGGTCCCTTGCGTGAGCGTGCCGATCGCGATCGTGACATCACCTTAGTCACTGCTATCAGTCAAGGCGCTGATAGCTCCACTGATGCTGCAGATGCATTGCATTACATTGCTGACCGTCCTGCATTTACACTCGCACCCACCTTAGCGTTTGCCTACCCCTTACACAACCCCAGCATGGTGACATCACTTGACGCAGTGCTGGCGCAATATAGTGATATGCCGATCGTTGCAATTGCTGCGATTGGCAACCCCCAGCGATTTTTTGATGGCGTTCAATCTCATCTTCCCTACCCTACTGCGCCATTTAAGGGTGTTGCGTTACCAGATCATGGGCAGATTGATGTTGCCCTGCTCAATACGCTGGATGCGAAGTGCATCTTGATCACCGAAAAGGATGCCGTAAAATGCGCTCATATTGACGATCAGCGCATTTGGGTCGTGCCGATGCAACTTACTTTGCCCAATGAGTTCCTGTATTGGGTTGAATCGATCCTCCAAAGACCAGATCCGAATGCAATGTACAGCGAGCCTAGAGGGAAAAAAGATGGATAAACGTTTACTCAGTATTTTGGTTTGCCCTTTGTGCAAAAGTGGCTTGCGCCTCGATGAGCAGGCACAGGAATTAATCTGCCGCATTGATAAGCTCGCTTACCCGATTCGGGATGGCATACCGGTGATGCTGGTGGACGAAGCGCGCACCTTAACGCCTGAAGAAATACAGGCTTTGTAAGTCAATCGATTTGAACGCACTCACCCTCCCCGACTTTAGTGTTGTCATTCCGGCGCGCTTAGGCTCCACTCGTCTGCCCCGCAAACCCCTGGCGGATATTGCAGGGAAGCCCATGGTTATCTGCGTTGCCGAGCAAGCTAAACGTTCTGGCGCGCAGAGCGTGATTGTGGCAACCGATTCGGGAGAGATTCAGGCGGTATGCGATACCCATCGCATTGAATGCCTAATGACGCAAGCCGATCACCCTACCGGTACCGATCGCATTGCTGAAGTAGCACAGCTATTGAAATTGCCTGCTGATGCCTTGATTGTGAATGTGCAAGGCGATGAACCCCTCATTCCTCCGGAACTTATTAATCAGGTGGCGCTGGCTTTAGCGGCTCACCCGCAATGCGCGATCGCAACCGTAGCGACACCGATTTATGATCTGGCTGAAATCAATAATCCCAATGTGGTGAAGGTCGTGCTCAATCGCCACAATGAGGCTATGTACTTTTCGCGCTCGGTTATTCCGTTTGAACGCGATGCAGCAATTACGAAGCCGCCATATCTGCGGCATTTGGGGATTTACGCCTACCGAGCCAGCTTTTTAGAGGCATATGCACGCCTTGACCCGGCCCCTCCAGAGCAGGCGGAGTCGCTCGAGCAGCTCCGCGCCCTGTGGTACGGCTACCGCATTCAGGTATACATTACTGAAGATGTTCCGCCCCCAGGTGTGGATACCGAGGCGGATTTGGAGCGCGTACGGATCGCCTTTGCATCTCGGGGATAATCCTTAGAAAGTACCCGTAATTAGGTCTAAAAAATACGGGACAATGAGCAATTGAGGGGAGAATAACAATGCGGTTAATCCTATTGGGCGCACCAGGCGCCGGCAAAGGAACACAAGCTCAGTTTATTTGTGAGAAGTTTGGTATTCCGCAAATTTCGACAGGCGATATGTTGCGTGCCGCAGTCAAAGCGGGCACGCCCCTCGGCGTTGCTGCAAAAAAGATTATGGATGCGGGCGGTCTGGTTTCGGATGACATCATTATTGGCCTTGTAAAAGATCGTCTCAAAGAATCGGACTGCAATCATGGCTATTTGTTTGATGGCTTTCCGCGCACCATTCCTCAAGCGCAAGCCATGAAAGATGCGGCTGTGCCAATCGACTATGTCTTGGAAATTGATGTTCCTTTTGATGCCATCATCGATCGCATGAGTGGTCGTCGTGTTCATCCCGCATCGGGTCGCAGTTATCACATCAAATTCAATCCACCTAAAGTGGATGGTAAGGACGATGTCACGGGTGAGCCATTAATTCAGCGTGATGACGACAAAGAAGAAACCGTACGCAAGCGTCTGCAGGTCTACACCGACCAGACACGCCCATTGGTGGATTACTACTCCAGCTGGGCTGCTAACGGCGATTCAACAAAGGTTAAACCACCCGCTTATCGCAAGGTCAGTGGCACCGGTACGGTGGACAACATTACGAATTCGATCTTTGCGGTACTAAAGTAATTCGCATCTCCATAGGAGGTGCGATGTGATGTCATTCCAACTCAATGACAATCACTTCAATTCCTTCAGCGCACTCTCAAACGATTCAATATCGGCAAAGCTGCGGTAGACCGATGCAAACCGAATGTAGGCGACTTTATCGAGGCGCTTGAGTTCACGCATGACAAGCTCGCCAACGCGGTCACTGGCAATTTCTTTTTCACCCGTTGCTACCAGCTTTTCTTCAATGCTGGCAATCGCCTCATCGACAAGATCTGAGGAAACAGGGCGCTTACGCAGTGCTAACTTCAGTGAACTGGCTAGCTTTTCGTGACTGTAATCAACTCGGCTGCCATTCTTTTTTACGATCGCAGGAAACGTTAGCTCGGCGCGTTCATAGGTGGTAAAGCGTTTGTCACAGCTGGCACAGCGGCGGCGGCGGCGCGTGGTATCTCCCTCATCCGACACCCGGGTATCCATCACCTGGGTGTCATCACCGTGGCAAAAAGGGCAGCGCACGCATCAACCTCCGTAAACCGGGAAGCGCTTCGTCAGGGCATGCACCTGAGCCTTGACTTTCTCGATGTTCGATGAGTCATTTGGGTTATCCAACACGTCGGCAATAAAGTGGCCCACCTGAATCGATTCCGCTTCTTTAAAGCCGCGCGTGGTCATCGCCGGTGAACCCAAACGAATACCACTCGTCACCATCGGTTTTTGTGGGTCATTGGGTATGCCATTTTTGTTGCAGGTAATGTGCGCATCACCCAATACTTTTTCCGCCTCTTTGCCCGTCATGTTTTTGCTACGCAAATCAACCAACATCACGTGCGACTCGGTGCGACCTGAAACGATGCGTAAGCCGCGCTCGATGAGGGTGTTGGCCAAGGCCTGTGCATTGGCAATCACCTGCTTTTGGTAGTCCTTGAAGCTTGGCTCCAAAGCCTCTTTAAATGCCGTTGCCTTGGCAGCAATCACATGCATCAATGGGCCACCCTGCAGACCCGGGAAGACTGCCGAGTTAATGGCCTTCTCATGTTCGGCTTTCATCAAAATGATGCCGCCACGGGGGCCGCGCAAACTCTTGTGGGTGGTTGAGGTGACGATGTCAGCATGAGGTACTGGATTGGGGTAGACGCCAGCAGCAATTAAGCCGGAGTAATGTGCCATATCCACCATAAAGATGGCGCCGATTTCTTTTGCGACTTTGGCAAAGCGCTCAAAATCGATGTGGAGCGAATACGCCGACGCACCAGCAATAATTAACTTTGGCTTGTGCTCACGTGCCAAGCGCTCCATTTGCTCGTAATCGATCGCTTCATTTTGATCAAGGCCATAGGAGATGGGGTTAAACCACTTACCACTGAGATTGAGAGCCATGCCGTGGGTAAGGTGCCCACCCTCAGCCAAGCTCATGCCCATGAAGGTGTCGCCTGGCTTTAAAAAGGCCAAGAACACCGCTTGGTTTGCCGAGGCGCCGCAATGGGGTTGCACATTCGCTGCCTCAGCTCCGTAAAGAGCCTTGACGCGATCGATAGCCAATTGCTCTGCTACATCCACAAACTCACAACCACCGTAATAGCGCTTGCCTGGATAGCCCTCAGCGTACTTATTGGTTAACTGAGACCCTTGCGCCTCCATCACTGCTGGAGAGGTATAGTTTTCAGAGGCAATTAGCTCAATGTGGTCTTCTTGACGGCGATTTTCATTCTGAATCGCAGCCCAGAGTTCGGAATCGGTCTTGGCAAGGGTATTTTGGCGGTCAAACATGGCAATAATCCTGAGTTAGTTGGATTGCTTAGATAAAATCAACCTACATAATACAAAACACCTATGAACCCGACCGAAGACCTCTCCTTTTTATCCCTTATTCTCAATGCCAGTTTGATTGTCCAACTGGTCATGCTAATCCTCATCACCATGTCGATTGCATCCTGGACCGTGATTTTTAAGAAAGGTTCGACCCTGCGGGGCGTACGGCGCGATACCGAACGCTTTGAGCGTGACTTTTGGTCTGGTGGCGACCTTAATACCCTTCTGGAGGCTGCGCAGCGCAATAATCGCAGCTCCGCCGTGATGGAGCGTATTTTTGCCGGTGGCATGCTGGAGTTCTCCAAGGCGCGTGAAATTGATGCCGCACGCCGTGCCATGAAAGCAACCTACCAGCGCGAGATGGACATCTTGGAGGCCAATCTGCCCTTCTTAGCCTCGGTAGGCTCGGTATCCCCTTACATCGGCTTATTTGGCACCGTTTGGGGCATCATGCACGCCTTTAAGAGCTTAGCCAACGTGCAAAATGCCACCTTGGCTGCCGTTGCACCGGGCATTGCTGAAGCCCTGGTCGCTACCGCCATTGGTTTATTTGCAGCGATTCCGGCGGTGGTTGCTTACAACAGCAATGCGACGGAGATCGATCGCTTAGCGATTCGCTTTGAAACTTTCATGGAAGAGTTCACCAACATCCTGCAGCGCCAAGCTGCCCACCGTTAATTGATTGTCTTAAGGAATAGCTAAGCGAATGGCCCAATCCAGTCGATCCTCCTTTCGATCTAATCGCCGCCGTGCGATGTCGGACATCAATGTCGTTCCCTACATCGATGTGATGCTGGTACTGCTGGTGATCTTTATGGTGACTGCAGCATCGGTTAATCCGGGAATCGTCAATTTGCCGACCGTGGGTGGCGCAAAGACCCAAGCTTTACCTCCCATCTTTTTATCGATCGATGCCAACGAAAATATTACCGTCAAGCGCGAGGGCGAAGCATCGCAAACCCTTAGCCGTTTGGAGCTCGGTGCATTTGCGCGCACCCAAGCAGAAAAATCCGCCGATCAACCGGTTGTGCTAGCGGCTGATAAATCCGTGAGGTACGAAGTCGTCATGGACGTGATGGCCAAACTTAAAGAGAATGGCGTCAAGCGGGTTGGTCTTGCTGTTAAGAGCCAGTAATTTCATGGACGCATCTCCCAGCACATGCTGAACCCATGAATACTGCACAACAATGGCCTTCGCCTTTTTTACGGGCAAAACCAATTAAAACCGAAGGGAGCGCACGCGCCTTCTCGTATTCGATATTAGCGCACTTACTACTCATTGCCATGTTCACGATTGGCATTAATTGGCGTACCAGCGCCCCAGGCGGAATAGAAGTGGAGCTATGGGATTCCACCCCCGTAGTCGAGCGTACTGAAACGCCGCCACCGGCGCCAATGAAAGAGGAGGCGGCCGATATTGCAATTCAGAAAAAACCGGTAGAAAAAGAACCGCCCAAAAAAGAAGTACCGAAAGAAGTGCCAAAGCCAATCGAAAAAGTGCCTCCTAAAAAAGAGGTGGTGAAAGAAGTGCCGAAGCCAGTCAAGGCTACTCCGCCCCAAACAAAACCAAAAGAGCCGGAGAAGCCCAAAAAAGTAGAGGAATCAAAAGCACCTACACCAGCACAAATGAAAGCCAATGCCGCCGCCGAAAAAGCCCGCGCCGATCAACTCGCAAAACTGCGCGCTGCCGCTGGTGCTGAGGGCGGCAGTGGTGGTCAAGTCGGCAGTAGTATTGGTGGCGGGGGCAATGCACCCCCTGCATATGCCGATAAAGTGCGTCGCAAAATTAAACCCCTGATTGTGTTTAACCCCGAATCACTTACGGGCAATCCGGCCGTCATCGTCTTAGTTGATCTTGCGCCGGATGGTGCCATCTTAAAACGTAGCGTGGTCACGCCCAGCGGTGCTCAAGGCTGGGATCAGGCGGTTTTACAAGCACTGGATCGCGCAGAAACCTTTCCGAAAGACGACAATGGCATCATTCCTATGCGTCAAATGAGACTCACTTTTAAACCCAAGGATTAATGCCATGCGGACATCCCTATTGCGACTCCTACGCCCCCTTTTCGCTTTGCTTGCCTCCCTAGGCGCAGTTAGCCCAGTAGCCGCACAAATGAATATTGAAATCACGGGCGTGGGTCAGTCCCTTTACCCGATTGCAGTGATGCGCTTTCAGGACGAAGAAAAATTACCCGTCAGCGTGACTGAAATCATTCGTCAAAACTTAGCGCGCAGTGGCTACTTCAAAAATACCGAGAGTGGTAATGCCAGTGAGAGTGATGAAGGCACACCAAACTATAGCGCTTGGGCTGCGCGTGGAGCTGATGCCTTGGTCGTGGGCTCAGTAAAACAAACAGGGCCCACCCAGTTTGAAATCCGCTACAAGCTGTTTGATATTCGCAAGCAGCAGAGCCTAGATGGCCTATTAATTACATCGAGTAGCGACAATCTGCGCCAAGCCGCGCATAAGATTTCCGATGACATCATCTTTAAGTTGCTAGGTGAACGCGGCATCTTTTCAACACGCCTCTCTTATGTGATTAAAGACGGCAACCGTTATCGTTTGGTGATATCGGATGCCGATGGGCAGAATATTCGTAACGCGCTCAACAGTGCTGAGCCGATTATTTCCCCGTCTTGGTCTCCCGATGGCAAAAAAGTAGCGTATGTCTCCTTTGAAGATCGCAAACCGGTTGTCTATGTGCATGAGCTGGCAACCGGTCGCCGCGTCTCGCTCTCCAATCAAAAAGGCAATAACAGTGCGCCGGCTTGGTCGCCTAATGGCCAGACCATTGCCCTGGCCTTATCGCGTGATGGCAATACGCAGATTTATGCCATGAATGCCGATGGCAGTAATTTACGTCGCCTGACCCAAGGCAATACGATCGACACCGAACCACAATATTCTCCTGATGGTCGCTCGATTTATTTCACCAGCGACCGCGGTGGTAATCCGCAAATCTACCGCATGAGTGCGGATGGTGAGCGAGTCGAAGGTGTTAAGCGGGTGACCTTTAAGCAATCGTTTGCGACCTCGCCGCGGATATCGCCGGACGGTAAGCTCATGGCCTTCATTGCCAATGTGGGCGGAGGCTTTCGGGTCCATACGCTTAATTTAGCGACTGGTGAAAGCCGCGCGCTGACGACGACCACCCATGACGAGTCACCCTCCTTTGCTGCCAATGGTCGCTACATTCTGTATTCCACTCGCGTTGGTGGGAAGCGCGTTTTGGCTGCTGTTTCAGTCGATGGTCAATCCAGGCAAGTGTTGAGTATTCTAGGATCGGATGTCAGGCAGCCATCGTGGGGACCCTTCATGGATTAGAGTCCCTTTCTAATTCAGGGATGAGGAGGCATAATAGGGGCATAGCGGCATCGTGATAAATGCCTACTACCCATACTAAAAAGGACTACTACCATGATTTCCCTTGCTCGGCGCTCTGCTGGATTCGCTATTTTGGGCTTTGTTGCCCTGTTAACTGCCTGCTCTTCTGGCGTTAAATTAGATGATGTCAACAGTGGTGCCGCAGGAAGCGGTGGTAGCGGCGCTGGCACATTTGGCTCGCAGCCTTGGAATGACCCCAAAAGTCCCTTGTTTGAGCGCAGTGTGTACTTCGGTTTTGATGAGTTCACTGTCGATGGCAGATACCAAAAGATGTTGTCGGCTCACGCTAGCTTTTTAAAACAAAATACTGCTCAGAAAATCATCATTCAGGGCAATACCGATGATCGTGGCACAACCGAGTACAACTTAGCCTTAGGTCAACGTCGCTCCGATGCGGTACGTAAGTCACTGGCCTTGATGGGCGTCTCCGACGCGCAAATGGAAGCGGTTAGCTTTGGTAAAGAAAAACCCAAAGCGGAAGGCGCTACCGAAGCAGCATATGCTGAAAATCGCCGTGCAGACATTGTGTACGTCCTCAAGTAATTTGAGTCTTCTGCAATGACATTGAATCGTGCATTGAAGCGGGCGCTATCCACTGGCGCCCTTGCTTTTTTACTTGTCCTGCCAAATACGGCATGGGCACTCTTCTCCGATGATGAGGCCCGCAAGGCTATTCTGGATCTGCGTAAAACATTGGCCAGCACCCAACTGGAACTCCAAGGTCAAATTGAACGACTCAAATCAGAAAATGCCCAGTTGCGTGGCCAGATTGAAAATCTGCAAAAGCAAAGCGAAGAGCTAGGTGCAAGTCAAAAAACCAATTACCGAGATCTAGATGCCCGCTTAGGTAAGCTTGAACCCCAAACCCTGGAAATCGAGGGGGTTACTGGCACCATACAGCCAGGAGAAAAGGCAGCTTACGATGAGGCTTTGGGGGCCTTTCAGGCAGGCCAACTAAAAAAAGCCGATGCTGGATTTGCTGCCTTTGTGCGTAAATACAATGCCAGCCCCTACCTGCCATTGGCGCTCTATTGGTTAGGCAACACCAAATACGCTTTAAAAGAATATCCCGCTGCCATTAATCAATTGCAGACTTTAATTAAGACTTATCCCAAGCACCCGCGCATTCCAGCAGCGATGTTAACGCTGGGCAATTGCCAACTGGAAAGCGGCAACAAAACGACTGCGCGCAAAACCTATGGTGACCTGATTGCAAACTATCCCGACACTGAGGTCGCGGTAGAGGCTCGTCAGATGCTACCGCGCACGAAGTAAATAGCTCCTTTATTTTTTAAGCGCAGCATGACCGGCATCAATTCGCTATCCCGTTTTTCTAAATTTGCACCCCGCATCTCTGGAGCACCTGCAGTTATCTTGTTTTCCGGCGGACTGGACTCCACTACGATTTTGGCACTTGCTAAACAATTAGGTTATGCGCCTTACGCCCTCTCAATTAGCTATGGTCAACGTCACTCTTCCGAATTAATTGCGGCAGAACGCATTGCGCAATCCATTGGTGTTGTAAGGCATGAAGTGATTGATTTGGCCCTCACGCGTTTTGGTGGCTCTGCATTAACGGATTCTAATCTCACAGTACCCACTACCTCGAATGCCATCGTTAATCCAGAATCGGATATTCCGATTACCTATGTACCAGCCCGTAATACCATCATGCTCTCGCTTGCACTCGGCTGGGCAGAAGCCTTAGGGGGCTGCGATATTTTTTATGGTGCCAATGCAGTAGATTATTCAGGTTACCCCGACTGCCGCCCTGAATATGTTGCCTCTTTTGAGTGCATGGCGAACCTCGCTACTAAAGTAGGAGTCGAAGCGCACACTGATGCCGAGCGCTTTCGGGTACACGCCCCCATCATCGCCATGAGTAAGGCAGACATCATTCACTTGGGCATGGCTCTGGGTGTTGACTACGGCCAAACCGTGTCCTGTTATCAAGCAGACGCCTTGGGGCAAGCCTGTGGCGAATGCGAATCTTGCAAACTGCGTCAAATCGGTTTTGCGCAGGCTGGTGTTACCGATCCAACGCGCTACCTCAACTTAGCGTAGGCTGGCGCCTCAAATGATACCGTCCTGCATTGCCCAGCAGGACTGGCTTTATTCCTCTAAGATCAGTATTCAATTAATTTATTGTTCTGAAGTTGATTAACGTCCAAATTACAACACATGAGTTACCACCTTGTCTGGTTTAAGCGCGATTTGCGCTGCGTCGATCATGCTGCACTGACGGCCGCTGCGCAGCTCGGAGCAGTGCGTTGTATTTATGTCGTTGAACCTATGCTCTGGTTACAGCCCGATGTAGCGCTTCAGCATTTTGAGTTTATCCGTGAATCGCTGCAGGAGATCGATACAGATTTGCGCCTACAGGGTGGTGGCCTTGAAATTCACTACGGCGAACTAAGCGAAGTTCTCTCAAGGCTGTGGCAAGAGGCGCCATTTGCCAGCATTCACTCCCATCAAGAAACTGGCAATCAATTTACCTACGCTCGGGATCAACAGGTAGCGGCGTGGTGTAAAGAACGTCAACTTTCTTGGACGCAATACCCCCAATTTGGCGTGGTACGTGGCTTAAAAAATCGCGATGCTTGGCAGTTAGCTTGGGAAAAGCACATGGCCTTGCCTATTCTGCCATTGCCGAAGCTGCGGTTTTGGAGTGGCCACACTACACGGGAATGGGCAATGCCAGCACCCGCGCATTTGCAACATAATCCGACGCTGCGTCAGCGCGGTGGTCGCTCACTCGCCATATCCACCCTGCAGAGTTTTTTACATGGCCGCAGCATGGGCTATCGCGGCGGAATTTCTTCGCCGCTTTCGGCGCCTGATGCCTGCTCACGCCTCTCCGTATACCTCACATGGGGCTGCATCAGTATGCGCGAGGTAGTTCAATCTACTCGCATGCAGCTCAAATCCATTCCACCCCAGGCTAGTCGGCATCGAGCTGGCCTTACCGGCTTTATGAGTCGCCTTTACTGGCATTGCCATTTCATTCAAAAGCTCGAGAGCGAGCCAGAAATTGAATGGCGTAATATGCATCGCGGCTATGACAATCTACGTGAACATGAGTTTTCACAGGCACACTTTGAGGCCCTAAAAAATGCCAGGACAGGTTGGCCGATGGTGGATGCCTGCGTCACCATGCTGCGTGAGACCGGCTGGCTGAACTTTCGGATGCGGGCCATGCTGGTATCTACCGCAGCCTACCCTCTCTGGTTGCATTGGCGTCCGGTCGGAGAATGGCTAGCGACGCAATTTTTGGATTACGAGCCTGGTATTCACTGGAGTCAGTTACAAATGCAATCGGGTACGACTGGCATTAATCTAACCCGGGTCTACAACCCCATCAAGCAAGCGCAAGATCACGATAGGCATGGTCGTTTTGTGCGCAAATGGCTACCCACAATGCGTCAAGTGCCTGATACTTGGCTATTTGAGCCGTGGCGCATGACGCAGGATGTGGCAAACAATGCAGGGTTACTGCTGGGTACTGACATCATTGAGCCGATTGTTGACCTTGGCCAAGCCACACGTACTGCCAAAGAACGTCTGCATGGCCGACGCAATCTGCCGAGCGTTAGGGCGGCAAAGAAATCCATTATTGAGAAGCATGCATCGAGGGCGCCCATGCCGCAACAAAGAAGATCTAATGCTAAATCTACAAAATTGACTAAATCAACAGCGCAGCTTGGGTTTGATTTTTAACAGAAATTATTCCATATTGAGTGTAATGACTTTGTTGACATTGTAATTATATACATTACAATTATTCAAAGGGTATAAATATGATCACTACGTTTAACCATAAAGGGTTAGAGGGATTTTTTATAAAAGGAAGCTATAAAGCAATCCCTGCACAGTATTCAGTACGTATTGAGCGAATCCTGGACCGCTCAGATGCTATTGTTGTTCCTGAGGATATGAATTTGCCTGGCTACAAGTTTCATGAGCTAAAAGGTAAGCGAAAGGGTGTTTACTCTGTTTCTGTATCGGGTAACTGGCGCATTACGTTTCGATTTGATGGCGATAATGCAATTGAAGTTGATTTGGAGGACTATCACTAATGAAAAAATTAATACGAAGCTTACGAAACCCAAACCGTAGACCAACGCATCCCGGTGCCATATTGCGCGAGGATGTTTTACCAGGACTTGAAATTACTCAAGCTGCTTTTGCTAATTATTTAGGCGTTAGCCGTTTGACTGTCTCGGAGATATTGCATGAAAAAAGAGGGGTTAGCGCGGAGATGGCGGTCAGGATCTCAAAAGTAATCGGCGGCACTCCCGAGAGTTGGCTACATATGCAAGAGGCGGTTGATTTATGGGAAGTCGAGCAGCGTTTTAAAAACAATCCCGCCAGTGCGCCTGTCATCATGAAACCACTACTGGCTGCAGCTTAATTATTGCCGGATAACTTGCATATAAAAAACGAAATGAGCGTAAAAGTAATGTTAAAGACAGTTGGTGATTCAGTGATGCTGACGATCCCATCCTTATTTTTAAAAAAGCTAAAGGTGGGCCCGGGATTTATCGTAGATGTGGCGATTCTTGATCAAAGCTTAGTGATAAGGCCTGTTAATAAACCAAAATACACCTTGGCAGAGCTACTCGCGCAATGTGATCCAAAAGCTAAAATACCCGATAACAATAGTTAGGTCGGCATTGATTTTTATATCATTACGTTATCTTAAAATCCATCAAACGCGCTACATAGCGTGCAATCAGATCAACCTCTAAGTTCACTGCATCACCAGCTTTGAGTTGACCCAATGTAGTGTGTTGCATCGTATGGGGGATGATGTTGATTTCGATCGTGCAGCCACCGGCATTGGTTTTGTTTGCGGCATTCACGGTCAGCGAAACCCCGTTCACCACAATCGATCCTTTGTAGGCCAGAAACGGTGCAATCTCAGCTGGTGCTTGGATCACCAAATGCCATGAGCCATCGGGGGATTGATCGACTGCTGCAAAACGCTCTACCTGACCAATACCATCGACGTGGCCACTCACCAAATGCCCGCCGAGGCGATCGGAGAGGCGCAGGGCTTTCTCTAAATTCACGGGGGCTTGTAAATCCAGTCCAATGGTTTTATTCAAAGACTCCCGCGAAATATCCAAGCTAAATTGATTGCCTTGGATTTGGGTTGCCGTCATGCAAGCACCTTGGATGGCAATGCTATCGCCAATCGCGACATCATCCAGATAGCCTGCAGGCGTTTCAATGGTCAGGCGCATGCCGTCGCCAAAAGGAGATGCTGATGTAATGCGGCCAACTGCAGTGACAATTCCAGTAAACATAGCGGCGCTTTATCGGTAAGTGGTTTTTTCTATAGCTGTTTATGTATTGTGATTTATTACTGCCGTACAAAGCGCAAGCGCATATCCGGATCGAATGCCGTATGGTCAATGCGCTTCCAATCGGTCCGCTGCGTTAAAGAATCGAGCTCCGGTAAATTAGCGATCCCTAGGCCCGAGCCGAGCAAGGTTGGTGCTAAATAGACGAGCAACTCATCGACGCAGCCTTCGCGTAGTAAAGAGCCATTGAGTTTATGGCCAGCCTCTACATGAATCTCATTCATCTCACGCTTGGTTGCAAGGTAATGCATCAGGGCCGGTAAATCAACTTTACCCATGCTATTTGGCATGGCTATTACCTCAACCCCATGCGCCTGCAATTGTGCCTGCTTGGCTAATTGCACCTCGCTCGTAAGTTCACCGCACACCACCATGGCACCGTGGTCTTTGATGGAAGTCGACTCCCCCTTAAATGGCATTAGCACAGTAGCCGTCAGCGGAATATCCAACTTGGAATCAATGATGATGCGTTTGGGTTGACGTACTGTGCTGACCGCCCGCACCGTCAAACTGGGGTTGTCTTCTTTAACGGTGCCAACCCCAGTCAAAATGGCACAGGCCTGTGCTCGCCAGTGGTGACCATCGTCACGGGCAGCAGGACCAGTAATCCATTGGCTTTGTCCATTAGCTAGGGCGGTCTTGCCGTCGAGGCTGGCAGCCACCTTTAATCGCACCCATGGCAGGCGCCGTGTCATGCGTGATACAAAGCCCGGGTTCAGGGCTGCTGCCTCTTCTTCAAGTAACCCACATTCCACCTCAATTCCAGCTGCTGCCATCTGCTTGATCCCATTACCACTGACAAGGGGATTGGGGTCTTGCATGGCGATCACCACGCGGGCTGGTTTGGCGGCAATGATGGCTTGGGTACATGGCGGCGTTCTGCCAACATGGCAACAGGGCTCTAGACTGACGTAAATAGTCGATCCACTCAGCTCATGGCCTTGCTTGCGAGCATCGGCTAGGGCTTCTATTTCTGCATGGGCAAGGCCTACTAGCTGCGTAAAGCCAGTACCGATGACTTGACCTGCTTTAACGATTACGCAGCCAACTCGAGGATTGGGATTAGAAAGGTATAGGGACTTGTGCGCCTCAGCGAAGGCTAAGCGCATAAAATCAACGTCTTCTTTTGTAAACATACCTCTATTAAAACCGATTTATCGGCAGGCCCTGCTATCTTGGCTTGGGTCACATAAGCGCCAACGCCCGCCACTACTCAAAATAGCATGGCGCTCAATCCCCCGAGCGTGCTGATGCCGAAACACCATTCGATTGGCCACAAAGCCGCCAGACTGGCTTTTAGCTGCCCCAAAGGCATCAAAGCTAATCTGCTTTTGTTGTCCATTCGGCCCTGCAAAACCCGAGCCCCGCTCGTCAATTTCGACTGGGGTGATGTCCCTCTGGCTAAGTAATACCTGCTCTGTTAAGGCTGTGGGTTGAGGCTGTATTTTCACTTGGATCACCTTCCAACCGCGTGACCACTGACGCTCAATCGGCATAATCTGAACGCGATCGCCGTTAATCAATAAAGCAGCTTGACGTGCAAATTGCGCGTGCTGAATAAAACGCCGCGCTACGGTCTCCACCTCACGCCGCGCCAGTTGTTGCTGCAGCAGCGGTGCTCCCATACTCGCCATCATCGCTACGATTGCGACGACCGCCATCATCTCCAGCAAGGTATAGCCGTTTGCAGTGGAGCCGTCTAATTGTTGAATTGGATTATGCATTAGTGGGATTTCTGCTCAGACTGCGTTATTGACCACAGTACGCGCCAACTCAGCCGCTCTATGGTGTGATCTCGCTTATTACGGTAGACCATCGACTCCAGTTGAATTTGTTTGGTTTGAATGCGATTAAGCGGTGTGGAATATTTCGGCTTCGCGTTTCCTGCTGCTCGTATTCGGATGAGCTCACCTGCTGTATTGGCGTCGACCAAGAGAATCTCGCATACAGCATTAGCATCGCGCACAACAAGTACAGGAGATGCGGTCATACTTTGCAATTGAACTTCACATTGATGGAGGTTTTTCTCTGCTGTCACAAAGGTGGCGTGTGCCTCCTGTTCCATTGCTAGCAACCGAATTTGCAGTGCAGCGCTATGCTCTAGATGGCCGATGGCAGTAGCGATAATGGCGATCAAACTGAGGACCCACGCAATAATCATAGGGCGTTACGCATGGCCACAAAGCGACTGAACTCTCGCTCTATGAGCGTGGTCTTGAGAACAATTTGCACACCCCTAGCTGGCGAGGCAGTTGACTGCCCCGGGCCTGTTTTGTACTCCACCCATTTAAAGTGGAGTGAGCCAATGTGATTCATGAGGCTGGTGTTTTGCAGGCGGCCTTGGCGATCGAGCGACGTGCACATCAGCGAGCCAGCGTGATCTCCCGCTGCCTTTTGTACAAAGAAGGCTTGGTAGCGTAAGCCTTTTTTGGTTCTCGATTGCGTACTGCCGTTTTTGGCTTGCTCGACATGATTACCTAAACAATCGCCCTCCATGCTGTCAGCTGGCTCTTGCTTTACCCAGAGTAAATCCGAATGGTTCCAGCCGCCGCGATACTCTAGTCCGATGTAATCGTCTGTTGCCGTTCGCTGACGCTGGCGGTAATCTGCCAGGGAGGTAACCTTGCGATAACCGGCCATACGGATAGCGCGTGCCATCAACTCCAGTACCCGAATGGCGTCTTGCTCTAGCAGCCAGGCCTTTTCGAGTTGGCTTTGCTGGATCAATACTGTAGCACTTGACTGCATGACTGGCGCCATCAAGGCAATAGCCAAGCCAATGCTCACCAAACACCCCAATAGGCTCATAATGCGTCTCGCTCATGTTGATCCTGAGCCCGATTCAGCTCGGTGCGCTGTGCCTCGATTTGTCCATAATGCAATCGCACGCGCTGATAGGCCTCCACCACGCCGATGTAGGCACCCGCGATCAAGGCCATCGCCACGACCACTTCAATCAAACCAAATCCCCGATCGCTAGCAAGGACTGTTAAGCATGGCTTCCATACCCTTAGAGAGGATGAGCTTGGCTGTGTTTTTTGCATGCCTCCATATTGCGGCGATGAAAGGTGAATTTCTATCAGGCAATACAGCTTTTATCAGGCAAAAGTGCGGTGAAAATGCCGATTTTGTCCCCTGCGCTTAAAATAGGGGCTTATGCCTACAACTTCATCTGCTATTTCTGCCTCCCCGCAAGGCAGCCTCTCCTCGACCCGCGAGATCATTACTGAAATGCAAGCCGGTCGCATGATCATTTTGGTTGACGAGGAGGATCGTGAAAACGAAGGTGATTTGGTATTAGCGGCCGATCACGTTACGCCCGAGGCGATTAATTTTATGGCTAAACACGGTCGCGGCTTGATCTGTTTAACCTTGACGCGCGAGCGCTGTCAACAGCTAAATCTGCCGCTAATGGTCCGTGATAACGGCACATCGATGGGTACGAACTTTACGGTGTCGATTGAGGCGGCCAGTGGCGTGACGACGGGTATCTCGGCGGCAGACCGAGCACATACCATTCAAACTGCA
>CAMDKY010000030.1 GCA_945901245.1 Polynucleobacter meluiroseus
AAGCGACCCGGTTCTTGCAGGGCAATTGCTTGGGCTAATTCGTTCACGCTCATGCCGGATAAAACGGCAAGCGCTGTACGCGAGCCAACGCCACTAATCTTAATTAATGCCCGAAAGGCTTCGCGCTCCGATTCGGTGGCAAAACCAAAGAGTTGCTGCGCGTCTTCACGCACCTGAAAATGCGTTAGCAAGGTAATGGTGTGGTTGATGCCAGGCAATTGATAGAGTGTGCTCATCGGTACGTCGATTTCATAACCAACGCCATGGCAATCCACCACTAAGCGCGGAGGATGTACGGCAATTAAAGTACCTTGAATGCGTCCAATCATGGAGTGATCTTACTCTTTGCTGGTGGGCTTGGGTTTGAGGGCTGCAGGTAAGCGGTAGTGGTGCGCAGCGCAGATGGCGACGCCCAGCGCATCGGATGCATCCGTGCCGGGCGCGCGGCTTAGGCGCAGCAGGCGTTTCACCATCTCCTGCACTTGTGGCTTGGTGGCTCGGCCGGTGCCGACAATCGACTGCTTGACGCGCAAGGCGCTGTATTCAGCCACGCTTAACTTGGCAGAAACAAGGGCGGCGATGACCGATCCCCTGGCTTGCCCCAGCATTAAGGTAGAGCGTGGATTGACGTTTAAAAAAACTTCTTCAATCGCAGCTAATTCGGGATGGTAGGTATCCAAGACTTCTTTAACGCCGCTATACAAGGCGCCTAGGCGTTCAGGCAAGCCCTTCTTCGGGTCGCCGCTTTCAATGGTTCCAGAAGCGACGTAGGTCATTTTTTGACCATCGACATCAATGATGCCAAAGCCCGTCGTGCGAAGTCCAGGGTCAATTCCGATCCAGCGCATGGGTTTTGATCAATGCCCGTTTCGTTTTAGTGACGGAAGTGGCGGGTGCCGGTGAAGACCATTGCAATGCCATGCTCATTGGCAGCGGCAATGATTTCCTCATCGCGCATGCTACCGCCTGGCTGAATCGCACAGCTTGCACCGGCAGCAACCACGACATCCAGGCCATCCCGAAATGGAAAGAAGGCATCGCTGGCAACTGCTGAGGACGCTAGGCTAAGGCCGGCGTTTTCAGCCTTAATGCTGGCCATGCGTGCGGAGTCAACTCGGCTCATTTGGCCAGCACCAATCCCTAAAGTCATGCCATTGGCGCAATACACAATCGCATTCGATTTAACAAACTTTGCAACCCGCCAAGCGAACATCATGTCCGTGAGCTCGGTTGGGGTTGGCTGGCGTTTTGAAACCACGCGCAGCTCAGCTTGCGCGACGTTTTTAAAGTCGGGCGACTGCACCAATAAACCACCGCCCACGCGCTTCATATCAAATGCATTAAACCCATGGCCAAGTGGAATTTCAAGTAAGCGCACATTTTGCTTGCTAGCAAATATAGCTTTTGCTTCCGCAGTAAAACTAGGCGCAAGTAGGACCTCAACAAATTGCTTGGAGATCGCTTCGGCCATTGCGCCATCGCAAGGCACATTCAATGCAATGATCCCGCCGAAAGCAGAGCTTGGATCGGTTTTAAAGGCTTTTTGATAGGCTTCCAGGCCGCTTGTGCCGGTAGCTACGCCGCAGGGGTTGGCGTGTTTGATGATGACGCAGGCTGCTGGAGCAGCAGAGTCAGCTGAAAAGCTCTTGACGCATTCCCATGCGGCATCCGCATCCGCAATGTTGTTATAAGAAAGCTCTTTGCCTTGAAGCTGGTGGTAATTAGCAAGGGCGCCAGCAACCGCAGCGGTATCACGATAAAACGCAGCCGATTGGTGCGGGTTCTCGCCGTAGCGCATCTCTTGCACTTTAGTGAATGCCAGGTGCAGAGTCTCTGGGTATTGCGAGCGGCTGGTATGACTCAAATCACTACCGAGCGATGAGAGGTAGTTTGCAATCGCGCCATCGTATTGAGCGGTATGTGCAAATACTTTTTTAGCCAGGCGTAAATTAGTTGCATACGAAACTGTATTTTGATTGGCCTTCATTTCGCTCAAGATGGGCTCGTAGTCTTCTGGTGAAATCAACACCGTCACATCCTGGTGGTTTTTTGCGGCCGCGCGCAGCATCGCCGGACCACCAATATCAATGTTCTCAACCGCTTCGTCAAACGTGCAATCGTCTTTTGCTACGGTTTGATTGAATGGGTACAGATTAATCACCAGCATATCAATCGGCGCAATTCCGTGTGCTGCGATCGCATCCATATGATCTTTGGAGTCGCGACGCGCGAGTAGACCTCCGTGCACCATCGGGTGCAGGGTTTTCACACGGCCATCGAGCATTTCTGGGAACTGGGTTAGGGACGATACCTCGGTAACCGGCAAGCCATTTTCTGCAAGGAGTTTGGCGGTCCCGCCAGTGGAAATGAGTTTGATGCCCAAGGCATGAAGCGCCTGAGCAAAAGGAATAATGCCCTGTTTGTCGGATACGGATAAGAGTGCGGTGCGAATCATGATGGAGTGTAGGCGTTCAAAGTAGGAGTATGAGAGCGGCGCTTTAAATCAGCTGATGTTCGGTTAATTTTTTATGGAGCGTATTGCGGTTGATGCCGAGGTATTGTGCAGCCAGGGATTGATTTTGTTTGGCGTGCTGCATCACTACTTCGAGCATGGGCTTTTCCACCACACTCAAAACCATGTGGTAAACATCATTTGGGGGATTGCCATTCAGGTCAGCAAAATAGCGCTGTAACTGGGTTTGAACGCATTCGCTAATGGGGTGTTTATTTGGCATCGTGTAACTCAGTCTAATTAAGCGGCTTCTAAAAACAACAGGCGATCAGAATGGGATCTCATCTCATCAAAAAAATCGTTCACCATTTGCAATTGGGTTTTGCAGTCATCGGCCGTATTCATGCGTTGGCGAAAGGCATGTGAGTCACGCAAACCTTTGCAATACCAGCCAATGTGCTTGCGGGCGGTTCGTAACCCAATGTATTCGCCATAAAAGGCGTAGTGATCAATCAGGTGTTCATTCATGATGGTCTGAATTTCAGCCACTTCTGGAAGATCTAATTTTTTACCGGTATTCAGGTAGTAATCAATTTCCCGAAAAATCCAAGGGCGGCCTTGAGCAGCCCTGCCAATCATGATGGCATCGGCTCCCGTTTGCTGTAAAACAAATGCGGCCTTTTCGGGTGAATGAATATCGCCATTGGCGACCACCGGAATGCGAACGGCTGATTTGACCGCAGTAATGGTTTCGTATTCGGCTTCGCCGTGATACAGATCCGCGCGCGTGCGACCATGCACCGTCAGCATGCTGATGCCTGATTGCTCTGCAAGCTTCGCAATGGCTAAGGCATTTTTATGCTCTCGGTCCCAGCCAGTACGGATTTTTAATGTCACGGGTACCGCATCTGGTCCGGTGCCAACGGCATTCACCACAGCCTCGAGAATTTGCTGTACCAAGGGTTCGTCGCGTAATAAGGCGGAGCCGGCTGCAACGTTACACACCTTCTTGGCTGGGCAGCCCATATTGATGTCAATGATTTGCGCGCCATGGTCAACATTGATCTTGGCGGCAGCAGCCATCATGGCGGGATCAGCGCCGGCAATTTGCACCGCAATTGGTTTGAACTCACCTTGGTGATTAGCGCGGCGCTGGGTTTTTTCACTATTCCACAGTAAGGCATTAGATGCGACCATTTCAGAGACCGCATAACCCGCACCCAGTTTTTTGCAGAGTTGCCGAAAGGGACGATCAGTTACGCCAGCCATGGGCGCAACGAAGAGTCGATTGGATAATTGGTGGGAGCCGATTTTCATAAAAGCCGTAGCATCAATGGAAACATCAGTGGGGGGGGGTGTAAATGCTGCAATAAATGAGCATTCCATTGTAGCGTAGGCGAGGGGTAATCTGCCTAATTTTTAGGCAGAACGTGACAGCATAGAAAAGCTGAAGGTGGGCGCGTAAGGATTTGCTTTGGGGGAACTGCTTAGCGGCGACCAAACATCATCTGCCGCGCCAAGCCTGTTTTGACAGGTGGCAACCACTGCAAGAGGGATAGCGCGGCTCCACGGGCTGCGATCACGGGAGTGAGCGGTGAAGTAAATACGCGCGCTAAAAAATCAGTAATACCAATCGTTGCTTTTCGATCAGCCTGCCTACTAAGGCTGTATTCATGCAAGGCGTTGTCAATCGCGTTACGTGATTTAGTGGAGTGCGATTGCTTTGAAAACAAACCGCTAAGTTGTTCTGCTAAGAGGTAGGCATCACGCAAGCCCAGATTTAGGCCTTGACCAGCGACGGGATGGAGAGCTTGGGCTGCATTTCCAATCCAGACTTCATTGCCTTGCACAATCTCTTTGCGGTAGTTCAGACCCAGTGGATAGAGACGCCGATCACAAATCGATTTAAATTGACCTACGCGCGAACCAAAGGTCGATTGAAGCTCGTGTAAAAAATCCGCATCGGAAATGCCATTTAATCTTTCTGCGGTAGTGGGGGAGCTGCACCAAACCATATTGAGTACATTGCTACCATGATGGCTAGGTAATAAGGCCAAGGGGCCTTCGCTGGTAAAGCGCTCCCATGCATGGTGATGCTGGGTATTTTCCACTTCAACGAGACCAACGAGAGCCGATTGCTGGTAGTCACGGCCCGACTCCACCCAGTCTTGCTGGGTAAAGAGACCACCTTCCGCATGCACAATGCAGCGGGCACGGGAATGGTCTTGAACTTCGTCTGAGCCCGTGTGCTGCCAAACGAAGTGCGGCGCACTTTTTTGCAGTTGACGTAAGGACTCTCTGAGTGCAAGGTGAATGCCGCGGTAGCGCACGATATGGCCCAATGCTTCTTGACCTAATTCATCGCGGGTCATGAGTGCCCGACCAAATTGACCTACATGCGACACATGGACCGAATGGATGGCACAGGAGTCAGTGGGCCACGCCTGGATCGTATCCAGCAATAATTTACTGCCGTGGGATAGGGCAATGCCCCGGGTGTCGCTGGCAACAATATCGCTGTCGTTTTGTGGATTGCGATCAATCAGATGGAGCGAGAGATCTGGAAACTTCTGTAAGCACCATGCGGCGCATGCCAAACCCACTGGGCCGCCGCCGATGATTTGCACATCCATAGATGCATTGGGTGAAGACATGCTTAGCCGCGCATCACTGCTTCGATTTCAGCGGCCTTGACAGGGACGCCGCGGGAGATCAAGTCACACCCATTTTGAGTTACCAGGGCATCGTCTTCAATTCGAATGCCGATGTTCCAAAATGCTTCTGGCACATCGTCTGCTGGCCGAACATATAGGCCGGGCTCAATGGTCAACATCATGTTTTCGCAAAGAATACGCCATGGCTTTTCAGTAACATTGTTTGCGCCTGCCTGGCGATAGGAGCCGACATCGTGCACGTCCATCCCCAACCAGTGACTCGTGCGGTGCATATAGAAACGACGGTAGGCTCCTGTTTCAATGGCATTGTCGAGCGAGCCTAACTCATGTAATGAGAGGAGTTTTTCATCCAACATGCCTTGCGTTAATACACGTACCGCTGCATCGTGGGGTTGCATAAAGGTATTGCCAGGCTTGGTAGCCGCAACCGCCGCCTCTTGCGCAGCTAAGGTGATGTCATACAAGGCCCGCTGCGCCGCGGAATAGCGTCCATTTATTGGAAAGGTACGCGTGATATCGGAGGCATAGCCATCGAGTTCACAGCCAGCATCAATTAAACATAAATCGCCGGATTGCAGTTCAGCAGCACTGGCACGGTAATGCAAGATGCAGGCATTAGCGCCGGCAGCAACAATGCTGTTATAGGCTACGCTTTGAGCTCCCTGATGACGAAACTCGTGTAACAACTCGGCTTCAATTTGATATTCGCGTTGGCCAGGTCGGCAGGTACGCATCGCGCGCAAATGCGCTTCTGCCGAAATCGCTGCGGCACGGCGCATGGTTGCAATTTCGCTAGCATCTTTAAATAGGCGCATCTCATGAACGAGTGCTTCAATGTCACGAAACTCCGATGGGGCATTGACCCCAGCGCGCGCTTGGCCACGAACGCGATCAATCCAATGGCGTATGCGGCGATCGGTTTCAGCGCTACTAGCTAAGCGAATGTACAGTGCCGTTTGATCGGCCAGTAGCTTAGGCAATTCCTGATCTAATTCGGTATTGGGGTATGCATGGTCGACCCCCAAGTAGTCTGGTGCCGCTTCGGGTCCTAGGCGCAGGCCATCCCAGATTTCCCGCTCGGCATCTTTAGGGCGGCAAAAGAGATGCGCCACCACTGTATTGCGGTCCACTTGCAGAACGAGTGTTGCGCCCGGCTCATCAAATCCGGTCAGGTAAAAGAAATCACTGTCATGCCGATAGGGAAATTCACTATCGCGATTGCGCAATTGCTCTGGCGCGGTGGAGAGGATGGCAATTCCGCTGCCGGACTGCTCACGTATGTGCGCAGCCAACTGGGCGCGGCGTTGGCGGTAGAGATCGGCCTGAAAGACAGGGGGGTTACTTGGGGTCATAGGATTGATTGAGTTCGTGTAAACGCTGCGGAGTCCCTACATCGTGCCACGGACCGGTATATTTTTCACCGAAGACCTGATTTTTGGCCATAGCCGAGCGCAGTAAAGGGGCTAATTTCGCGGCTTCGTACAATTTTAGGTCTGCAAAGAGGGATTGGTGATAAATACCAATGCCAGAAAAGGTCAGTTTACTTTCCTGCGACTGGGGGGTGATTGGCTTATCGCTGACACGATCCCCTTGCAGGTAAAAATCGCCGTCCGGGTGTTGTGGAGGGTTGGGCACCAGCGCTAAATAGGCAAGTAGCTTATTTCCATTGCTGAGCTGTGCCTCAAACCGGCTTGTAAATGCAGCAATCGGAAAGCCGGGACAAAATACATCGCCATTGATCACCAAAAAGTAGGGCTCTGGATTCAATAGCGTCAAGGCCTGGCGAATACCCCCGGCGGTCTCCAGAGCAATTTTCTCTGGCGAGTACTGTATTTGCGCTCCCCACTTAGCGCCGTCACCCAAAGCCAATTCGATTTGCTCGCCGAGCCATGCATGGTTAATGACGATCCGATTAGTGTTTGCGGCAACTAACGCTTCGATATGCCATTGCAATAATGACTTACCTTGAATTTGCAGTAGCGGTTTGGGTGTTGTATCCGTCAGCGGGCGCATCCGTTCGCCACGTCCTGCTGCCAATAAAAAACAAGGCAATGCATCAGGGGTGGGTAGGTTATTCATGGATCGATTACTTTATTGAGCTAATGCCATTAGCGCGCTCTAATATGCGAGCGAGTGGTTTCAACTCAATGTAGCGATTAGCAGTCGCTAAGGCATATTTCAAGACCAGCGGAATATCCTTGAGATAGGCATCCTTACCATCGCGATGATAGAGGCGCGCAAAAATTCCCAATACCTTAACGTGGCGCTGTAAACCCATCCATTCAAAGTCACGATAGAACTCGCCAAAATCAGCGTGTACTGGCAAGCCTTTTTTGCGACCTAATTCCCAATAGAGCGCAAGCCAATCGATCACCCGTTCTTCAGGCCATTCAATATAAGCGTCGCGCCACAGCGATGCAGCATCGTAGGTGATCGGTCCATAGACAGCATCCTGAAAATCCAAGATGCCAGGATTATGCTTTTCAGTGCGCATTAAATTGCGCGAATGGAAATCGCGATGGACATAGACCTGCGGCTGCGCCAGATTATTTTTTAGAATCAAATGAAATGCATTGCGCAGGTATTTTTCTTCATCTACAGTCAGTTCAAATTGCAGGTGTTTTTTTAAATACCACTCTGGTAACAGATCCAATTCGCGTTGCAATAACGCTTCTGAATATTCCGGTAACACGCCAGGCTGACTTGCTAATTGCATTGCCACTAGCGCATCTATTGCATCTCCATATAGCGCATCTGCATTGGCATCATCTAAGGCGGTCAGGTAGGTTGTGGAGCCTAAATCGCTCAGCAACAAAAAACCATCCGACGTGTTTTTTTCGAGAACACGCGGTACATGTAACCCTGCTTTTTGTAGTAATTCCGCGATCGCAATAAAGGGCTCAACTGGTTCGGATTGCGGGGGCGCATCCATCACAATCAGGGTGGGGTAAAGGGCATTTTGGCTATAGAGCCGAAAATAGCGCCGAAAGCTTGCATCAGACGACGCGGGCTCCAGCGATGACAGGTCAAGCTCCCAGCTGCTAGGGAGGCCTTCTAGCCAGTGGTGGAGGGTATCAAGGCGGGTATTAGGCATATCGATTCGTATAATAAGTGGGTCTGGATCTATGAGTCATTATCGCCGTCGCGCTGGTCTTTGCGCCCCCCTTATTTTTACCCCATTTTTACGACTAACGATGGGGTGCTTTTGGCTGTATTTTTCAGCGACCGCATTTGCTCAGGCGCCGGCCTCAAGTCTTTCACCTTCGCAGCGCACTAACCCCAATTTTGTCTTGGTTCCTGACCGCGGCAATGTCAGCGTTTTAAAGTTGGATGATCAACTGCGCGTTGGAAAACCCATTTCGGATAACCAAGCATTAACGTTCACCTTTAGTGATTCGATTGAGGGTATTGTCGATCGTGAGATGAAATTGAAGGGGCGTGCGCAAATTCGGCGAAACGATACCGTGCTGAAGGCCGATGAGATAATTTATCACCCCGATACGGACATTGCTGATTTGATTGGTAATGCAGAAATGACAAAAGGCAATTCTACATTTCGAGGACCCAAAGCCAGCTTTAAAGTGGATGCCCGGCAAGGCGAGATGCAGGAACCAAGTTATGAGATTCGCGATAACCGATCGAGCGGTAAGGCGAAAAAATTAACCATTCAATCGTCTGATGTTTTTGTGTTTAATAAAGGCACCTACTCAACCTGCTCGCCCGATAATTTAGATTGGTATTTCACAGCAGATCGCATGGAGGTCGATAACGAGCAAAAAGAAATGACGGGTACCAATGGCGTGATGCGATTCTTCGACGTGCCAATTGCCTATGCGCCCTATTTTAGTTTGCCAACCTCCAATCAGCGGCGATCGGGTTTGCTTGCCCCGATTGCAGGTTACAGCTCAAACAATGGCATTGATGTAACTCAGCCCTACTACTTTAATATTGCACCTAATCGCGATTTGCTGATCATGCCCCGTTACATGACATTCCGAGGTACGCAATTGGGTGGGTCGTATCGCTACATTGATCCAAAGTACGCCGGTACGGTAGCGGCAGAATATCTGCCTTATGACAAAATACTCGGGCGTGATCGCTGGAAGTACGATTGGCAGCAGCGCCAAAGCATTGCGCCCAATTGGAATGGGTATGCCAACATTGCACGGGTATCGGATAATTTATATCCAATTGATTTTTCAAGAACCTTGGCTGGCGGCATCACCAATCAATTTAGACAAGAGGTTGGGACCACATCTTTGATTAAAGGCTGGAATGTATCGGCTAGGGCAATGACCTTCCAGACCTTGCAGCCGGATCCTACGGTCACGGTGCAATCGCCATACAATGTATTGCCACAAGTCGTAGCAGCATACAACAGCCAGAATGCCTTACTGACGCCTGACCGTAGTCAGCAATTTGTCAGCCTGCCTACTGGCCCGCAAGTCAGCTTCTCAAGTGACTTTACCCGCTTTGCCTATAACATCGGCGGTAATTTGGCAGCTACTGCGCCGGGTATTTTTAGTCAAGCCGATCGGACCGTAGTCAAGGCAGCGGTGGGTATGCCAACGATAACCCCCGGTTATTACATCAAGCCCAAACTGAGTGTGCAGTCGAATAATTACAATGCCACGGCTTTTGTACCCGGTTATCCGCCGGCACAGGGCTTCACCATACCAACTTTAAGTTTGGATTCGGGTTTGGCGTTTGAGCGCGAGGCCCGTGAGCTTAAAGGATTTTTTGGGCGCGATATGCTGGTGACGATGGAGCCGCGGGCTTTCTACGTCTTTACCCCATTTCAAGACCAATCATCCACCCCCTTGTTTGATACCGCTAATGCCGGTTTTGGTATTACGCAAATCTTCAGTGAAAATACCTTTGTGGGTAATGACCGTATTGCCGATAACAATAAGTTAACCATGGGCGTTACCAGTCGCATGATCGAGGCTGCCACTGGAGCGGAGCGTGCTAACGTAACCTTAGCGCAGCGCCAGGACTTCACTGGGCAGCGAGTGGGTTTAACAAATACCATACAAAACCCAACCACCTACTCCGACACCTTAGGCGCTGGCTCGGTCCGGTTGATGGGAAACTTTAATGTGGATGCATTTGGTCAATACAACACCCAACTCAATCGCCTGGTTCAGACTACGGTTGGGGGTAGCTGGCGACCCACCATGGGCCGTAGCCTTAATTTTGGCTATCGCAATGTGTGGAGTCCGCCAGTGTCAGCATCGCCCGAAAATAACTTAGCGGGAACGCCGGGCGTCACCACCACCGACCAATACAATATTTCCGGGCAATGGCCAATAACGCGCAAGATTTCGACGCTAGGCCGCTGGGGATACGACGCCCTGACCTTAAATACCCTCAATTTATTGGCGGCTTTGGAGTACAAAGAAGACTGTTGGACCGGTCGATTTGCTTACTCTCAGGTTCGCAACACCACCCAAATCACAACAACCCAAGTCCTTTTTCAAATTGAATTTAGGGGATTTGGTGCTGCCGGGAGCAATCCAGTTGATATCATGAGGTTAAATGTACCGGGATACATGCCAACTACCAGAACAATACCGCCCTCAATTTATGAGAACTACCAATGACGTTTTGCAAGAACCGCAGCATTAAATTAATCAGCAGACTTTTTATGCTTGCCTGCGTGGTAGTAGCATTGCCAAGCTATGCACAACCGGCTGCGCCTGCAATTGCAGTAGATAGCAAAATTCGCGATATTGATGGAGTGGCTGCAGTAGTCAATACTGGGTTTGTGACTCGTAAAGAAATTGATGACCGTATAGCAACGATTGCAAAACAGGGCGGCGGCGCAGCGATGCCAGATAAAGACACCCTGCGCAAGCAAGTGCTAGAGCGCCTGATTGTAGAAAAGATTCAATTACAAGATGCTGAACAAAGCGGTATTAGCGTGAGCAATGCGGAGCTCGATAAAATCATTGCCGATATTGCTGCTCGTAATAAATTAACGATGACTGAATTTCGGGCAACCATTCAGAAGTCAGGATCTAGTTTTGAGCGTTATCGTGAGATGTTACGCGATGACATCATTGTTACGCGCTTTCGGGAGCGGGAGGTTGACTCACAAATCAAAATTTCAGATGCCGAAGTTGATAATTATATTAGTGAGCGCACTCGCGCGATGAATACCCCAGCAGCCAACCCCTCTGCTGCTGGCGGACAAGAAGAGCTGGATGTAGCGCAAATTTTTATACCAGTCGACACCAACGCAGGACAGGGAGCAATTGCAGAAGCGCGCAAACAGGCCGATGCTTTATTACGGGAGGCACGTGGCGATGTGGATTTCTTGCAGCTTGGCGCAAAGGCAGCAAAAGAAAATCCACGTATCAAGTTTCAGAATTTAGGCTATCGCACACCAGACCGATTACCCCAACTCTTTCTTGAGGCAGTCCGTAATATTGGTCCGGGACAGCTAGCTAATACAGTAGTCAAAAGCCCTGCCGGTTTCCATGTGCTGAAAGTACTTGATCGCCGTGTAATGGTGGTGGCAAGCCAAGCTCCGACTCCAGATTTGGCGGGCGACACCACACCACGAAACATTACGATTACGGAGACCAATGCACGGCATATCTTGTTGCGTAATCGAGCAGGACTAACCGATGCGGATGCAGAGCGGCGTCTTGCAGGATATCGTGATCAAGTCCGTGCCAAGGCAGCTGACTTTGGAGATTTGGCTAAGAAACACTCCGAAGATGGCTCTGCAGCGAACGGTGGCATCTTGGGCTGGATGTCGCCTGGCCAACTAGTGCCTGAGTTTGAGGTTGCCATGAATCGCCTCAACATTGGTGAGGTGAGTAATCCAGTAAAAACAGAGTTTGGCTGGCACTTAATTCAAGTCCTTGAGCGCCGTGATGCTCAATTAACTGTTGAAAAGCAGCGCGAATTCGCGCGTGCTGCCATACGTGAGCGTAAGTTTGAGCAGCTATATCAAGATTGGTTGCGTCAATTACGCGATACCGCAACCGTGCGCATTCTTAACTTAGATAATGTCACCCGTTGATTTAGTCATTACAACGGGTGAGCCAGCTGGAATTGGTCCTGAGGTATCAGTTCAAGCGGCACAATCCTTTTTACAAGAGCAAACCAATTCCCGCATCACATTAATTGGTGATCCTGCACTGCTAAGCCAAGCTGTGCAGCATGAACACTTACATATTGAGCCAGTCCATCTCAACACCAAGGCGGTGCTCGGCCTGTTAGATTCAAGCAATGCAGCGTACGTTCTTTCCACGATCGACGCCGCAGTTGCTGGTTGTCAAGCAGGGCGCTTTCAGGCCATGGTGACTGCCCCCGTTCATAAGGGAGTCATCAATCAGGCAGGCATTGCCTTTACGGGACACACCGAGTATCTTGCTGCTGCATGTGGAGTGCAGCGCGTCGTGATGCTGTTGTGCGCTAACTTACCTACAGGCTTGATGGGCTTGCAGCATGGCCTGCCATTACGCGTGGCTTTAGTCACGACCCACGTACCACTTACTTCTGTTGCAAGCCAGATTACAGTGAAGTCCGTATTTGAAACGATTAAAATTTTGCATGCCGGTTTAAAGACTCAATTTGGCATTGCTGAGCCACGCATTTTAGTGGCGGGATTAAATCCGCATGCGGGTGAGGGCGGCTATTTGGGTTCGGAAGAAAAAACCACGATAGAGCCCGCAATTGCACAGGCGCAGCAGTCTGGAATTCATGTGAAGGGGCCTTTCCCGGGGGACACCCTATTTGATCTGCGTTCATTGGATCGGGTGGATGCGTATTTGGCGATGTACCACGATCAAGGTTTGGCCCCATTTAAATTCGTGGCATTCAATACTGGCGTAAACGTGACCCTTGGCTTGCCCATCATTCGTACATCGGTAGATCATGGCACTGCGCTGGATATAGCCGGTAAGGGATTGGCTGATGCGGGTAGCATGCTTGAAGCTTTGCGCCTGGCATATCAGCTTGCTCTGCATCGTAAGGCTGCGCTATCCCATGCATCAGGCGCGTAAACGCTTCGGTCAAAACTTTCTGCACGATGAAGGCATCATTCATGCGATTGTGAGCTTTATCGGGCCTTCGAGTGATGTAGCCATTTTAGAAATCGGGCCAGGCCTTGGGGCGCTGACTAAGCCTTTATTAGCCAATCTAGAGAGCTTAGACTTACTCGAAATCGATCGCGATTTAGTCGCCTATTGGCGTAAGCAGCAGCTGCCGGGGCTAACGATTACCGAGGGCGATGCCCTTAACTTTGATTTTCTGGGGTGGACTCAAGAAAAAAAAGCCCGTGGATCAAAACACATCAAAGTCGTTGGCAATTTGCCCTACAACATTTCATCTCCCTTGCTGTTTCATTTGGTCGGCGCCGCATCGGAGATAGATGAGCAAGTATTTATGTTGCAAGCAGAAGTAGTCGAGCGCATGGTGGCCGATGCAGGCTCCTCCGAATACAGCCGTTTATCCGTGATGTTGCAAGCGCGTTATCACTTAGAAAAACTCTTGGATGTACCGCCGGAATCATTTGATCCGCAGCCTAAGGTTAATTCTGCAGTGGTTCGCATGATTCCACGTAGCAACTTCAATGCGTCCCCCGCAGAGTGGCGGGCCCTTGAAAAGGTGGTAGCAGCTGCATTTGCGCAGAGACGTAAGATGCTGCGCACTAATTTGCAGGATTACGTTGGGCGTTTGGGACTACAAGAGGATGAGCTTACGAAGCGAGCACAAGATATCTCAGTTGCGCGCTACTTGGAGTGGGCTTCCGTCTTGGCTAGGTGCTCGTAGGCGCTGGGATCAATTATCCGCATTTCAGTTTCGATCCAGGATTCGACGGCGCTATTGAGCTGCCCACCTGTCTTGCCCTCAGACGCAATCACCGGACCAATCGAAATAATCACTAACCCTGGATACTTTAAAAAGCGATTGCGTGGCCAAACTCGGCCCGCATTGTGCGCTACTGGAATCACTGCTGCACCAGTGGCAGTTGCTAGGCGAGCCCCGCCCTTTAGATAGGGCTTGTGCGATCCAACCGCAGTCCGTGTGCCTTCTGGAAAGAGCATGATCCACTTGCCCTCTTTCAGGCGTGCTCGACCCTGACTTACCACTGAAAGGGCTGAAGTCTCGCGGTTATCGCGATTAATGTGAATCATTTTCAGTGCGGCCATGACCCACCCAAAAAATGGGATCCATAATAACTCCCGCTTGAATACATAACAGAGCTGCTTGGGAAATAAAGCAATGTAAGCAATGGTTTCCCAGGCGGACTGGTGTTTGCTAAGAATGACGATGGGTTGGTCAAGGGCCCCCAGCATATGTTCCATGCCCCGAATTTCATAGCGAATGCCACATAGCCATTGCAGAACCCAAATGACGGTTTTATTCCAGCCACTCACAAAACGGTAGCGGGTTTCGCTGCGCATGAACGGAAAAACCGAGAGGCAAATAATCGCCCAAATCGGTGTAAACACCAGCAAGAAAAGTGCAAAGAGAGTGGATCTCAGGTAAATCATGGCTTCGATGCAGTGCCAAGCAAATGTTTGGAAAATGCCATTAAATCGGTGTGCACTTTTGTTCCCGCTGGTAATACGCCCGCGTCCACCGTCTTCTGCCCTTTACCGGTAAGAACCAAATGGGGGCTTGCACCTAAGGCAGTTGCGGCCTCTAAGTCACGTAAGGAGTCGCCCACAATAGGTACGCCAGTTAGAGGTAAGGCAGAGCCGGTTTTGCGGTAGCGGGATGCAATATCACGCATGAGGCCTGGCAATGGCTTACGGCAATCGCATTGGTCTTCGTCGACATGGGGGCAAAAGAAAATACTGTCCACACGACCGCCCATAGGAGCCAGTAAATCCATCATCTTTTGATGCATGGTGTGCAGGTCATTGATCGTGAATAGACCGCGCGCCAAACCCGATTGGTTGGTTGCTACCGTGACTTGATAGCCGGCTTGATTGAGTTCCGCAATGGCCTCTAGGCTCCCTGGAAGGGGAATCCATTCATCGGCCGATTTAACGTACTGATCGCTGTCAAAGTTAATCACGCCATCGCGGTCGAGAATAACTAGCTTGGACGCGCTTGAGCTCATGCCAAGGTGCCAAGATCAGCAACTAAATTCATCTGGTGGTGGAGCTGCTGCAGTAAAGCCAAACGATTATCACGCAGCACGGGATCCGGATCCATCACCATCACATCGGCAAAGAATTGATCAATCGGCTGGCTTAGATCAACTAGTGCTCGAAGTAAGGTGACAAATTGACGTTGGGTATAGGCTGCATCAAGTAAGGGGATGGCTTTTTGTAACGCTCCATGTAAGGCAATTTCCGCCGGGAGCTTTAAAGCTGATTCTGAGCACTGCGCTGGTATGGCTGTGGTGGTCTTTTTTAGAATATTGCTGATGCGCTTATTGGCTGCAGCCAATTGGGCTGATTCGGGCAAGGCATTAAATTCACGTACTGCACGCAGCCGATCCATTAGGTCATTGAGCTGTTTAGGCTCTTGACTCAGTACCGCATCGATCTCGGCAGCAGTAAATGGCTTACCGGCTTCGGTTTGATCCCGTAAATAGGCACGCAAGCGATCAAGAACAAAGGCATAGATTGCAGCTGGATCCGCTTTTTCTTGCACGCCAGCTTGATTAAATTGTCCGCGAGCCAGCTCGATGAGTTCGGGCAGGCTGCAGGGTAAATTCTTCTCGAGTAACAGTCTGCAAATACCTAGTGCATGGCGGCGTAAAGCGTATGGGTCTTTATCTCCAGTAGGAGCAAGGCCAACACCCCAAATGCCGATTAAAGTTTCGAGTTTGTCGGCAATCGCCAATACCGTACCAGTCATGCTGCTGGGAAGTGCATCGCCAGCAAAGCGCGGCTGGTAGTGCTCACTGCATGCGGCAGCCACTTCGGTATCCTCGCCATCGTGCGCGGCATAGTAGCTGCCCATGATCCCTTGCAGTTCCGGAAACTCACCCACCATATCCGTGAGTAAATCAGTTTTAGCTAATTCGGCAGCGCGTGCAACGTGTTTTGGATCAACCTTGGCGCCCTTACTTTGCAACTCACTTGCGATGCTAGTTGCAATTGCACCAACCCGCTTGGTGCGATCCAGCTGCGTTCCCAATTGATTGTGATAAACCACCTTACCTAAATCAGCGACGCGTGATGACAAGGGTCTTTTTTGATCTTGCTGAAAGAAGAATCGCGCATCGGATAAGCGGGGGCGGATAACGCGCTCGTTGCCTTGAATGATCGATTCAGGGGTGGTCGTTGTAATATTCGATACGATCAAAAAGCGATTACGCAGCTTTCCTGCGGCATCAGTTAATGCGAAGTACTTCTGATTAGTTTGCATCGTCAGAATGAGGCACTCTTGTGGTACCTCTAAAAACTCGGCGTCAAAATGGCAGGCATAGACTGCGGGCCACTCGACCAGGGCCGTTACTTCATCGAGTAAATTGCTCGGCATTAAAACCGCATCGCCTTTAGCTGCCTTGAGGAGTTCGGCTTCGATATAGGCACGGCGCTCATTGAAGTTAGCCATGACTTTTTTCTTGAGTAGCTCAGCACCATACTGATCAGCATGGCTAATCGTCAACACCTGAGGGGCTAGGAAACGATGCCCTTCAGTTTGATTTGCGGCATGAATACCCAGCGCATGAACTTGCAGTGGAGTACTGCCATGCAAGGCCACAATGCGATGGGCCGGGCGCGCAAACTCAACATCTTCTTGAGTTCCATCTGCCTGCTGCACTTGGTAATGCATCATTTTGGCAATGGGTAGGCTTTGCAAGGCATGAGCCAGAGCAGTCTGTACGGTGTTCTCTAAAACAGCGCCGCGGGCTTGTACATTTAAGTAAAGCGCTTCATTTTTATCTTGTCCCGATCGCTCCAAGCTGGCGATGTCGATATTGGGATAACCCAATGCACTCAGTTTTTTTAATAAGGGTGGCGTTGGTTTGCCATCGGTATCAAATGCGACACTGACCGGCAACACTTTTTCACGCACTGGAAAGTCTGCTGCCTTACTCAGTACGTGGGTAATCTGTACCGCTAACCGGCGTGGGCTGGCAAAGCTAGTTGTGACGGATTCAGAAGTACTTAAGCCAGCTGCCTGAATGGAGGCGGATAGGCTTACAGCAAACGCATCGCCCAACTTGCGCAGGGACTTTGGTGGCAGCTCTTCGGTAAATACTTCGATTAAAAGCGTTGCCGAGGAAGAGGAGGATGTGCTCACAATAAAACCTTATGCAGTGACTTGCTGTTGGCACATTGGGAAACCCAATTGCTCACGGGATTCGAGGTATGCCTGTGCTACCAAGCGAGAGAGGGTTCGAATACGGCCTATATAAGCAGCGCGTTCAGTGACCGATATGGCGCCGCGGGCATCGAGCAAGTTAAATGTATGGGCAGCTTTTAACACCATTTCGTAAGCAGGTAAGGCAAGCGGCACTTCCATTAAGCGTTTGGCTTCGCTTTCATAGTTACTGAAATTCGTAAAGAGCATTTCAGTATTGGAGTATTCAAAGTTATAGCGCGACTGCTCCACTTCATTCTGGTGGTACACATCGCCATACGTTACGCCATCGGTCCACATTAAATCGTATACGTTCGAACAATTTTGCAAGTACATGGCAAGGCGTTCGATGCCGTAGGTGATTTCACCCAAGACCGGCTTGCAATCAATGCCGCCTACTTGTTGGAAGTAAGTAAATTGCGTGACTTCCATGCCGTTGAGCCAGACTTCCCAACCCAAGCCCCAAGCACCTAAGGTTGGATTTTCCCAATCGTCTTCCACAAAGCGAATGTCATTTTGTTTGAGGTCTAAACCTAAGGCGCTGAGCGATCCTAAATAGAGTTCGAGAATGTCATCCGGCGCTGGCTTGAGAACAACTTGGTATTGGTAGTAGTGTTGGAGGCGGTTTGGGTTTTCACCATAACGCCCATCTTTTGGTCTGCGTGAAGGCTGTACGTAAGCTGCCTTCCATGGTTCTGGGCCAATGGCCCTCAAAAAAGTAGCGGTATGGGATGTGCCCGCGCCTACTTCAAGGTCAATTGGCTGCAATAAGGCGCAGCCTTGTTTATCCCAATAGTCTTGAAGTGTGAGAATGATTTGCTGAAATGTAAGCATAGTGAGTCAGTGCCAATCGATCTAAGTGATTGATTTTACCTGCCAATTACGGTGTTTTTCCTAAAAACGCTGGCGTTTAAAGAAGGCCAAAGCGAGAAGCAAACTAGCCAAACTCAAAATCGGCCAATTTCCCCAGATAACAAATGGGGTCTTACCTGCGAAGCCCTGCACTGAGGCGCTTAAAGTCGCTTGGGTAAATTGCGGTAATTGATGTAACACACGCCCGTTTGGACCAATCACTGCGGTGATGCCCGTATTGGTGGAGCGAATGCTGGGCAGCCCCGTCTCGATCGAGCGCATTTGCGATAAGCGCAATTGCTGGCTGGGGGCTTGAGATTGGCCGAACCATGCCAGGTTCGTCATATTGATTAATAAATTAACGGGAGTTTCACTACGGCGTATTCGGCTAGCTAGCTCATTACCAAACACATCTTCGTAACAGATAGTGATGGCGGCGCCAATGCTATTTTGACCCAGGCGCTCAATTTGAAAGGGCGGCTGCGACATGCTGCCTCTAGCAAAATCACTGAGGGGTACTTTGAATGCATCCACAAACCACTGAAAGCCAGGCGGAATAAATTCCCCAAACGGAACCAGATGGGATTTGTCGTAGTGGTAGAGCTCATTTCGCGTTGACGAGAAGCCCAGCGCACGATTGGAGTAACGTAAATCCCCATTGGCTTTTGGTACTACGCCGATAATTCCGAGCAAGACATTGCTGTGGCTTGCTTGAACAAATGCCCTAAGCTTAGGTAGGGATTCGCTTGGGAGGTCTTTTTCGGGCCACGGAAATGCAGTTTCTGGGGTTACGATCAGATCTGCCGCTTGCTGCTCAATAGCCGTACTGTAGAAGCGAATTTGCTGTTGAATCGCGCTGGGGTTCCAGCTTAAGCGTTGCTCAAAATTACCTTGAATCAAGCGAACGCTAATCGGGCTAGCGACGGCTTCAGTAAAACGTAATTGATGGAGACCGAGCATCAACGCAATCGATAGTCCAACTGGAATGGTGGCACGTAATAACGATTGACGCCATCCGCTCAGCTGCATTGACGCCCACACCACTAAAAAGGTGGATCCTAAGCCGCCAAGCAGTGGGGCAATGGCTGCAAAGGGGCCGTTGACTTGTGCCTCGGCAAAGCCAACCCACGGAAAGCCGGTAAACAGCTGGCCGCGCAGGTATTCCATTAAAACCCAAGCCGCCGCCATCGTGATGCAATTGAGGGTAAGGGAGGTATGGCGAAGTTTGCCGGCGATGGCGCAGGCCAAGCCAAAAAAGAGAGCCATGTAAGCTGATAGTAAAACCACGGCAGCAACAGATAGGGCAGCATTCATGCCGCCAATGTCGTGTAGGCTAATGTATATCCACCACAGTCCCACTACAAAATAAGCAAGACCAAACAAAAAACCACCGGCAAAGTGCGGCAGTACTTGCGTGGTGTTCAGTAGCGATAGTCGCCACCATAATATGCTTAGGATTGGTATTTGTAGCCAGCCACCCCAGGGTAGTTCACCGGCAATCGAGACAGTAATGCCAAGCGCAATGTAGTGAAACCAATCTAAGGGGCGCGTTGCGCCGAGCGAGCCCTGACTAATCAAGTGCTGCCTTAGGCTGACAGGGGGGCGTCGCTTGGCAAGCGCCTTGCCAGCAAAATATGAATTTGCTTTGGGTCAGCGCGCTGAATTTCAAATTCAATATTATCAATCTGGATGCGTTCGCCCAACTGCGGTATGCGTCCTAAATGGTGTGTAATTAATCCAGCCACCGTTTCAACTTCATCGTCATCAAATGCAGTTCCGAGGGCTAGATTCAGCTGCTCTAGTTCCGTGGTGCCCTTGAGTCGGGTGTCGCCGCTGGCTAGTACAAGAATATTGTCCTCATCCTCGTCGATATCATGCTCATCCTCAATGTCGCCCACAATTTGTTCCAATACATCTTCAATCGTAACAATGCCGGCAACGCTGGCGTACTCATCGACTACGATCGCCAAATGATTGCGGTTATCCCGAAAGTCGCGTAATAACACACTCAGGCGTTTCGATTCAGGAATAAATGCAGCAGGCCTTAGCCAATCACGCAGCTGAAAGTCGGCATCGCTGGCGTGACGCAATAGGTCTTTCGCAAGCAAGATGCCAATCACTGTATCTTTACTGCCCTCGTAGACCGGGTAGCGTGAGTGTGCTGCAGAAATAACGGTTTGAATGATCTCTGAAACTGAGGACTCAATATCGATCCAGTCAATTTGACTGCGGGGAACCAGAATATCCCTGGCACATAATTCCCCAACCTGAAAAACCCCCTCAATCATGGACAGGGCATCGGCATCAATAAAGCCCTCTGACTGTGCGCTTCGCAGGGTTTCAATCAACTCTTGGCGACGTTCGGTTGCGCTAGTGGGCTGTGGTGTTAGAAATTCGGCAAGGCGGTCTAGCAGCGATTTATCGGGGTCAGGCATACAAATAGAATAGCGTAGAACAAAGTCAATTAAAAAAGTAGGCCCAAAATCAGGCGTAAGGGTCTGAAAAACCTAGGGTTTTCAGAATAGCAATTTCGCGTGCCTCCATTGCTTTGGTCTCGCCCTGTGTCATGTGGTCAAGACCCGCAGCATGTAAACAGCCATGCACCACCAGATGGGCCAGATGGGCTTTAAGCGCCTTACTTTGCTCGCGCGCTTCAATAGCAACCACTGGCATGCAGATCAGGATGTCGGCTGTAAGCGTACTCTTACTTAGCGCATACGAAAAAGTCAGAACATTGGTGGGCTTAGCCTTCCCCCTGAATTGTTGGTTTAATGCTTGTCCTTCTGTGCGATTGACAAAGCGTAGCGTCAAGTTGCCGGGGTGATGAACGCTAGCGCGGATCCATTTTTTTAAAAGAGCATTGGATGCCAGTGCACTTACTTTTTTCTCGAGTGCGGGACTGGCGTATTGAATCTCGACTTCACAAGCCCTTACTTTAGGCTGAGGGTTAAGCGGTGGCATGGGACTTAATGTACAAGTGTGTTGACGCGCTCGCCACGCAAGGTATGTGCCAATACCTCCGTAATGCGAATATCCATCATTGATCCAATCAAGGAATCCATCGCATCAATACCAGCTGGAATATGAATGACGCGATTATTTTCGGTGCGCCCTTGTAAGTTAATACCGTCTTTGGCAATGCCTTCAATTAAGACACACTCTTCTTTGCCTAACATCGCTTTACTGATTTTTTCTGCTTGGGAATCAATCAACGCCAATAGGGTTTGCAGCCGCTTCAGCTTTACAGCGTAGGGAGTATCGTCCGTCAGATTGGCCGCTGGGGTGCCGGGGCGCGGGCTGAAGATAAAGCAGTAGCTATTATCAAATTGCAATTCACTGACCATGCTAAGGAGTTTTTGAAAATCAGCTTCGGTTTCACCGGGGAAGCCGACAATAAAATCACTGGAGAGGCAAAGATCGGGGCGTACGGCACGCATGCGGCGAATGATGCTCTTAAACTCCAAGGCGGTATAGCCTCGTTTCATCGCTGATAAAACCGAATCGGAGGCATGCTGCACCGGCAGGTGCAGGTGGCTTACTAATTTAGGCACTTTGGCATACACATCGATTAAGCGCTGTGTAAATTCTTTAGGGTGGCTGGTAGTGAAGCGAATGCGCTCGACTCCCGGTATTTCTGCGATGTATTCAATCAAAAGAGCAAAATCAGCGAGCTCATTGGCCTTGCCCATCTTGCCGATGTAGGCATTGACGTTTTGACCCAGCAACACAATTTCTTTAACCCCTTGCGCGGCTAAACCAGCAACTTCGGTCAATACATCGTCAAAGGGGCGCGATACCTCTTCACCACGGGTATATGGCACAACGCAGTAGCTACAGTATTTAGAGCAGCCTTCCATGATGGAAACAAAGGCAGAGCCACGGGTTTGCCGCGAAGCCGGCAAGTGATCAAATTTCTCAATCTCTGGAAACGAGATATCCACCTGAGAAACGCCACTCGATAACCGTTTAGCAATGAGGTCGGGTAAGCGATGTAGGGTTTGGGGTCCAAAGACGACATCCACATAGGGTGCGCGACTAATGATTTGCTGCCCCTCTTGGCTGGCGACGCAGCCGCCCACACCAATTAATAACTCGGGTTTGAGTTTTTTCAGTTCACGCAGACGACCCAGATCGGAAAATACTTTGTCTTCGGCCTTTTCCCGAATCGAGCAGGTGTTGAGCAAAATGACGTCGGCTTCTGCAGGGTCATTGGTGGCAGTCATGCCCTCATTGGCATGCAAGACGTCGGCCATCTTTTCCGAGTCGTACTCGTTCATTTGACAGCCAAAGGTTTTGATATATAGTTTTTTCATATGCCGTTTCAGGTTTATAACTGGGGGCGATTTACAATTTTACGGGAAATCAGCGCCTGATTAGCAAAAAAACAGCGACTGCCCGTAAGATAGATACACCATGACTAGATCATTTCGAGAGAGTGCACTGCTTTTATTGGTCTTTAGCAGCACCAGCTTAATGGCAGCGCCTATCTTTATTACCAACTACCCATCCGAGGCCAATGCCAAGGTATTTGTCACGCAATACAAATCCGAAGCCAATTGCATTGTGTATGAAACCCCTTACCAAAGTGAGAACGACCCGGGAGTTTGGTTCTTTACCAAATACAAAAGTAATGCCAGGGCCCGAATTTATTACACCCAATACAAATCAGAGGCGGATTTAGTGGTGTACTTCACTAAGTATAAAAACGAAGCGCGCTGCCGTTATTAATAATGAAACTGATTTCAATTAATAGCGGCAAAGTGGGCCCCTTATTTACCAATCAGCACCCGGACCATGCCGTGGTGATGTCTGGTATTAAAAAGAACAGCATCAGTAATGTAGATCAAGCAAGCTCGGTCGATATCAACCCCATGGGAGTTCTGGGTGATGAGCAGGCCGACTTGACTGTTCATGGCGGACTTGAGAAGGCGATTTACGTTTATCCACATGAGCACTACCCATTTTGGAATGCGCTGTTATCGCGTGAACTAAAAACGCCATTTGATTTACAGCCCGGAGCGATGGGCGAGAACTTCACCATTACGGGTTTATTGGAAGCGGATGTATTTGTGGGCGACATGCTGCAGATTGGCGATCTCGAATTTATCGTGACCAAGCTTCGGGAGCCGTGCTTCAAGTTCAACGCAAAAATGCGCTACAAAGGCGCTGCCAAAGCAATGCTGCAATCGGGGCATTGCGGTTGGTATATGCGCGTCATCACTCCAGGAACATTACATGCTGGCAGTAAGATAAGCCATCTACCAGGAAAGCAAGAAACATCGATTGCTGATCAAGTCCGAGCAATCATGAAACGAGATATTCAAAGTGACTTATGGGACTAGCGCCCCAAAGAAAAAGCCACTGCAAGGTAGCAGTGGCTTCTATATGTGGTGGCGATTCAGGGATTCGAACCCCGGACCTGTGGATTATGATTCCATCGCTCTAACCAACTGAGCTAAATCGCCAAGCGTTAAATTGTAGCAAATTCGTTTGATTTCTCCCCATCAGGCTTCCCAATGCAGTTTTTACTATGCTGAAGCATATAAATGGGGCTTTATTGCCCTTCAGGGCAAGCATTAGCGTAAGCCGCGCCGCGCCTGAAATTTCTTGAGCACTTCTTTGCTGAAGATCCATAGCGCTGGCAGGCCAGGAATAATGATCATCGCCAGGGCTACCAGAGAGAAGTTGGCTTTTACCCAAGGGTGTTCGCCAATCCAGTAGCCCAATGCAGTTAAGCTGCAAACCCACAGAATGCCGCCAATGACATTGTAAAAAGCAAAGATGGGGTAACGCATGTGGGCAACACCAGCTACAAAGGGAGCAAAGGTGCGGATGAAGGGCATAAAGCGTCCCAACACGATCGTGATGGGGCCATATTTTTCATAAAAGTCGTGCGCTTGATCAAATGCTTTGCGATTAAACCAGCGTGAGCTTTCCCAAGAGAAAACCTTATTGCCGATAAAGCGCCCGATCGAATAATTGAGGGCATCGCCTAGGATAGCTGCCGTGGTGAGCAATGCCATCAGAACATATAAGTCCATGCCGCCGACTGCGCACAGCGCACCTGCCACAAATAGCAGGGAGTCGCCTGGTAAAAAAGGCATCACCACAAAGCCAGTCTCAACAAAGATAATGGCAAACAGCAGGACGTAAATCCAAACGCCCCACTCATTCGCAACGATCGCTAAGTTTTTATCGAGGTGCAGAAATAAATCGATGAGGGATGAAAATTCCAAGAAGATCCTTTGGTGAGCCGTTACATCGCTTTACGCAGGTAATGCAGTAAGCACGTCGTTTAAATTGGCCCCAGTATAAGTGGGCTTGGGGCCGATTTCTTCAAAAGGCAGATTTTGGCGATTAACCCAAAACGTCTTCAGCCCAAACCAGCCGGCGCCAAT
>CAMDKY010000031.1 GCA_945901245.1 Polynucleobacter meluiroseus
TGACGTTGATCCAGGCACGAAAAATAGACCGATTAACTGACAAAGTGATGGGGGACCCTTATTAGACAGATTCCATCATAAATCACGAATACAGTAATGGCATTAAGCCGTTTTCAATCGACGGCTCTTACGCGTGCGCTCAAAAAAATCATCGGGCTTTAGACGAACCCATGCTATAAAGCCTGCCATCTCTTCCTGCTGTTTTAGGAGCTCAATCGTGCTGTATTGCCGGGCTAGCTCGGTTTCGGTGAAGATGGCATGAATTTGCCGATGGCAAATGCGGTGGAGTACAGCAGTATGGCGACCGCCATGGGACTTCGGAATGAGGTGGTGCTCATCGCGCTGGGATTTTGGGATACTTCGCTCACACAGTGGGCAAATCACTGCTTCAGGCTCAAATACGATTGCATTTGCAAGCGTCGCCTGAATTTGTTTCCTTTTAATGCGCCCAGCCACAATCGCAATTGCCCTAAATAGCCTGCATTAGTAATGAGCAGCTAAATCAACAATCACAAATCCGGTAATACCAATGTGTACTAAGGTAATCACCACCGATAGACCGTGAAGCACTAAAAAACGTTGCTTTTGTTTTGCGTCCGATGCCGCATTAATTGCAGGCATCAGCATTTGCCGAGTCGGAATAGTAGACAGGGCGATCAGCCCCAAGATACTGGCACTGAGTACGCTGCTTGGGATGGCCAGAACAGCAGCAATACCGGAGGCAACGATGACAAAAATATAAAAAGGCGGGAAGGCCTTACGTATTAGTGCACTTGCCTCTGCTGGCGGCAGTGACTTAAACAGAAAAGCGGCAAAACTAGCAGCAAATAAGAGCATGCCTCCAAACAGCAAAGCAGAGATTAAGAGGGCAGAAATTTGGGTTAGAGATTCAAGCAAGGGGTAGCCTCGGGGTCAGCAGGTTTTTGGTCAGCACCGCGTTAACAGCGCCATGAACAAAATGGTAAAGCATTATGGCAAAACGAGTTGACCCCGATACTTTCTGAGAATTACTATAAAAAGGGATTGTGCTTTGCGGGACAAATACGGTAATGGCGCGGAGTATTTAGTTTGCTTGCGCAGCGCACCGGGCACAGATACAGGCTTTGCCTTGGGCTTCGAGCGGTACTAAATCCCTCACATCCTCAGAAAACACCGCATCAAAGCACCAGCAGCGCGCTGCTGGGGTACCCGCTGCTTTAGCGAGCTCCATGGCGCAAGCATTATCTTCTTGGCAGATAGGGCAGAGTCTTGGGTCTATGGCATCCATCAGAAGTAGATTACCAGCTTTGGCAGCATTTAGGCTGCTCCTGCGTTTTTACTGTGGCGGTCCTATACTCGGTTGATGCGAATTTTCCCTGCTCATACACCATTTACATTTCCAGTAAAAATGCCAGCTAACTGCCTACCCGCTGGGCTATTTACTGTTTTAGTCCTTTCCTTGCACTTTCATTCTGCGGCCTTGGCACAGACCGACTGGCGCGCGCAGGTAAGGACTTTACCGAATGCTGAGCTGATCTTATTGGGCGAACAGCATGATGCGCCAGAGCACCAAGAGCTGGCCAGATTAAGCGTGGAAGTATTAGCCAATAAGAAGGTCTTGTCTGCGCTCGTACTAGAGATGGCGGATGCAGGTGTCAGTACGGAAGGCATGCCAACTGAGTCTAGCGAGACTGCAGTGCGTGAGCGACTCAAGTGGAGCAATGCCGGCTGGCCATGGAGTCGTTATGGACCGGTAGTGATGGAGGCGGTTCGCGCTGGGGTGCCTGTGGTGGGGAGTAATCTACCCCGTTCAGGGATGACAGCAGTAATGAAGGAAGACGCATTGGACAGTAAAGTGCCCAGTGCAGTCTTAGCTGGCCACAGGGAACGAATGATTGAAGGCCATTGCGGTCTTTTGCCTGAATCACAAGTGCCTGCCATGGCACGCATTCAGATTGCGCGGGATGAGCGCATGGCACAAACAGCGAGCATGTGGATGCGCAGTGGAAAGTCTGTGCTGCTACTTGCAGGAGCTGAGCATGTAAAAAAAGACCGCGGTATACCACTTCTGCTAGATGCAAAATCAAAGGGCAAAGTTGATGTGGTTTGGATGCAAGCAAGCACAGCGGTCAATCGAAATCCAGCATTAGCGGATTATGATTGGCAAACTCCGCCTGTTCCATTTAAAGACTACTGTGCTGATATGAAGAAATCAATGCAGCGCTAGCGCCATGCAAATATGCGTTGATTGCTTATTCAAAGCGAGATTTGGATCAAAAACAGCTTAATTCTGAAAAATCCGAAGCGAAATTAGGAATGTGCTTCGCGCCCATTTCAGTAAAACCCCCCTTTTTTTGTCAAATTACACTCCTTTTTGGCTGTAATAAATAATCTTCAAAAAATGTGTACCATTTTCGGAATTATTTACAAAGAGACAAAAAATGATCAATGTTAAAAATTACTGGAATCGACTGCCGGATTTTAGTTTTAGCCACATACTGCTCCGTTTTCCATTGGGATTGATTTTTATTCAGCAGGGGTTGGCTAAATTGCCATTTGACCCAGCAGGCGGAGAACCTTTTGGCTTAATACCGATTGTTTGGAGTGTGGTTGTTTACGGGGAGATAGGTGCCGGCGTTGGCTTGTTGGCCGGCGCCCTGGCTACATTGCCTGGTCTTCGTGACAATCAGGCGATTTCCATTTTGGGCGATTTACTGACGCGCTTTTGTGGTATTACGATGTGTTGCATTACAACCGGTGTCATTTGGGTTGTTATTAAGCCCGAGAGTTTGATCTCCTTCATGCTCACAGACTATCTCCACTTTTCTTTGTGGGCTGGTGGTCTATATTTTGGTTTGCGGGGTAATTGGGCAGTAGCTGCGCAGAAGCAGAATTTAGCTACCTAAGATCGCTAAGGTCGATACAGATGGGGCAATGGTTTTTTATCAAGCCATGCCTCAAGCGTTTCGGTAATTCCTTTAGCAAATGCAGCAAAAATGGGTTCAGCCACAAAGCCCAAATGCGGGGTAACTAATAGGTTGGGGGTATTGCGCAGTACATCATTTACTGGCAACGGCTCAATATCGAATACATCGATTGCCGCTTGCCCTGGGTTATCTTTAGTAAGGGCGCTTGCCAAGTCGGGCATCGAGATTAAAGCCGAGCGCGAGGTATTCACCAAAATCGAATCGGGGCGCATCAGCACCAACTGATGGGCGCCAATAATCCCTTCAGTACCTGGCCCGGCCACCAAATGCAGGCTCACCACTTTTGAAGTGGCAAGCAATTCATCTAGCGTGACGGACTTTGTTTGTTCATCAGCAGCGCGTTCTGGCGCCACACATCAGACTTAAATAATAATCTATAGACTTATTAAGCCTATTAAGTTAAAATTAAAGTCTAAATATAGACCTATTTCATTACTTATGAAGTTAAATGAATCCCTGAAACGACTAACTGCGCTCGAACGGCAAGGCATTTGCCTGTTCACTAAGGCCGATTTAGGCGTGATGTTTCAGGAACATGGGGACACACTTGCATCCACCATTAAGCGCTTATCGGGTGGCGGCGTGCTTGAGCGCGTAGCGAATGGCATTTACCTTAATACGCTCGCTCGCCAAGGCGACAGTTTGTTATACCAAGCAGCTGCTATGCTCAGGCCAGGAGAGGTGAACTATTTAAGTAACGAGTCTGTGCTGTGTAATTTAAGCATCATTTCTCAGCAAATGCTGGACCGCATTACGGTAATGACCACAGGATCATCAGGCACGTTTAGAACGCCGCTGGGCGTGATTGAATTTACCCATACCAAACGAGACCCGATGTTACTTTTACAAGAAACAACACGCCCAGAAGGGTTCCCGATTCGGGTTGCAAATAAACACATTGCGGTCAGAGATCTTAAGCGGATTGGCCGAAATACCGACATGATTGATTGGGAAGAGTTTCATGAATCCGACTAAGCCACGTTTTGACTTTAGAGCGTTAGCGAGGGTTGAGGCTAAAGAAAACCTCACCTTGTTACCCGTTGTGGAAAAAGAATTAATCCACTACGACATCTTGCGTGCGATGCAAGACAATGGCTTTTTAGAGCGCCTTTGCTTTCAGGGGGGCACAGCACTGCGTTTGTGTTACGGATCAGAACACTTTAGTGAGGATCTTGATTTTACTGGAGGTATCGACTTTAACTACGCGTCCATGAATCAACTGAAAGAATGCATTGAGGATTATTTAGCCGCGCAGTACGGCCTGCTGGTGGAAGTCAAGCCCCCAAAAGAAAAAAAACATACGAGGGTTGCGGTGTCAAGCTGGCAGGTAAAGGTTATTACTGCACAAGACCGTCCGGATATTGCTGCCCAAAAAATCAAGATTGAAGTTGCTAATGTTCCTTCGTATACCCGTGAGCTTATTCAAATAGCCGAGAACTATGCGCTGTTAACTAGCGCACCATTGATTGTGGGCGTGGAGTCCTTAGAGGAAATCATGGCCGATAAACTCCTTGCATTTCCGGTCTCTGATAAGGCAATTCGGTATCGGGATATTTGGGATTTGCATTGGCTCAGCCTAAAAAAAGCAATTCCTAATAGTGATTTACTAAGGGTTAAATTGAACGATTATGGTGTCGAACACTATCAAGAAAAGCGCTTGAAATGCATTCAAAATCTACCCAGCATTATTGAGGGTAATGATTTTCGAAGTCAAATGACGCGTTTTTTGAAGCGCGAAACCATTACTAACACCATTGATCGTGCCGATGTTCGGCTGGCAATGCTAGGCAGTGTGACGCGACTTTTGGAGCGCTGCGACGAAGCTTAATGAATGCCAACGAAGATTAAACAAGATGCCATGCAAACCCCAAAAGAAATTGCAATCGTAGGCGATGGTTATTCAGCTGCCGTAATGGCGCTGCACCTGCTACGCAGGGGCATTTCTGGAGACTCTATTGCACTGATTGGGCCTAGAGCACCTGGTAAGGGAAATGCTTATACCTGTGCTAGCACTTTTTTTCGCCTCAATGTCCGCGAGGACTTGCCGATTATTTTTTCAGAGGATCCTTTGCACTTTGCGCGATGGGCTCAGGCGAATGTAGATGATCCTGAATCGAAAACGGATGCGGGGTATTTTTATCGGCGACGCGATTTCGGTAATTACGTCGTTCAATTGCTTCGCGATACCGAGGGTGCGATAAAAGTAGAGCGGGTATTGGCAAAGGTGAATCAGTTAAAGCCAGAGAATGGGCATTGGACTATGGCGCTGGATGACGGAAGTCAATTAAGCGCAAAGCAGGTGATTATTGCTACTGGTAATTCACCACCAAGATGGCCCTGCGCCGTAATGACCTCGGTTCAATCTTCAACGCGCATGATCGAGAATCCGTGGCCAGGTGATTATTTAGACAACATTAATCAAGATGACCACGTTATTCTGCTTGGCGGTGGTTTGACTGCGCTGGATGCCATTAATGCGCTAGTGGGCCAAGGCCATCGCGGAATGGTAAGCGTTATTAGTCCGCGCGCTATTTTTCCGCCTGTTCAGGCTCTATGGAAACGGCTTAATCAGCCACAAATGCCAAAAAACCTAAGCCCAAGACGCTTAGTTTCCTTTATGCGTAATTATTTACCCAAGAGCTCTGCCGACAGCCCAGAGTGGCAGAGTGCGTGGGAGGAGTTGCGGCCCTATCTAAATGAAGTCTGGCAGCAGTTTTCGGCGCAAGAGCGACGCAGCTTGCTAAAGCGTTTGGGCTGGGTTTGGTCTTTGTATCGCTTTAGGGCATCACCGCAAACCATAGCTGCCTATGAATACTTACGTTTTCATAATCAAGTTCAGTTTGCAGTTGGACGTGCCAAGCAAATTACTTGCTCAGAATCCAAAATTAGCGTGCTCATGTCAAGTGGCGCCGAGCCTGTGGGGGATCGTATTATTAATTGCACTGGGGTGGGATCGGACCCTCTCTCCAGCGAGTTGATTGCAAGCGGCCTTGCTGCGCCCGATGCGCTACTGCAATCGATTGCGGTTGATACGGATTTTCGGGTGATGAACTCAGAGCATGAGCCTTATGTCAACTTATGGATGATTGGCCCAGCCACGATGGGAAGCCTTGGGGATGTGGTTGCCTCGAGTGCTATTGCAAAGCAGGCAGAGCAACTGGCAGACCAGATTGCAGAGTAGCAATCCTTTGGTGATTGAGAACTTTTTTACAATCGTTTATTGATCATCGAAGATATAAAGTTTGTAGAGGTGGCCAAAAACTCTGTAATCTTAGGCATCTGACGACGACTCCTAAACCAATCAACTACTGAATTACATCCCCCTTTGACCACTCGGAAAGAATGGCCCTGGCGGAGAAATCGGTTGCGACCCACCAAAAGGCATTATGGGTTGAGGCGTGTTCGCACTACCCAATGGCAGGCCTTTAGCATCACTAAACATCGTAGTACTACCCAGATTCTGCGAACTACCCAATGGTAGCCCTTTGGCATCGCTGTACAGGGTGGTGTTGCCTATTTGATTGGCTGTGCCCATGAGTAAGCCCAGCGAGTCATTAAAGAGTCACTTGGGCTTTTACAGGTAAAACAATCATTCCCAATACAAAAATGAAGGTACGCATGCTTATCTTCTCGATGGCGTATAGCCAATCCGATTACCGTTGTTATCAAAGTAGTTGGTCACGCCAGTAGGAGCAGTGACTTCATAGGCCAAGCGATTGCCTTTGTTGTCATAGACCCCATTCGTGGCATTAAAGTTATTTGGACTGTTATTGAAGTTGTACGGACTGTTATTGAAGTTGTACGGACTGTTGTTATAGTTATTCGGGCTGTTTTCAAAGTTGTAAGCCGAAGCGCTAAAGGGCACGGCTTGGGCTATGGCAGAGCGGGCAAATAAGGCAGCTTGGGTAATGAGTACGATAGCGATGAGGTATTTCATGGTGACTCCCTAGGTATGAGGTGAAAAGGGTGGCTAACTAACACCTTCATCCTAATGACGGGGTGGCTCACTACGTGATCTAGTACGTAATGCTGCCGTTATTTCGTATTTGACTTTATTATTAAACATAATGATGAACGTGTAACAAAGGCGGTATAACCAAGTGATTCAGCTAAAAAAATACTACTTGTTTCTGATCGTATTCGGGAATGTGTTCTGTTTAAATCCCGCACTTGCACAAACCATTAACTCCGAAAAACAATCTTTTCGGCTTGTGCAGCTGACGCAGGGATTGGAAAATCCGTGGTCAGTGGCCTTCTTACCAGATGGGCGTTTACTCATTACGGAGCGCCCTGGACGGCTGCGTATTGTGAACCCCGATTACACGCTTGATCCCAAGCCCATCGCTGGATTACCTGAAATTGCAGCGGGTGGGCAGGGCGGCCTATTTGATGTCGTATTGCATCCCCAGTACGCAAAAAATGGCTGGATCTATTTTGCTTACAGCGCCCCTGGACCAGGAGGGACGGGTACCGCACTTGCTCGCGGCAAACTCGTCGACCATCAAATGACTCAAGTGCAGGTTCTGTTTAGCATGGAAGGCAAGACACGCTCGACACAGCATTTTGGTGGGCGCATTGTTTTGGATGACGCAGGCTTTGTCTACCTGACCTTAGGGGATCGCGGCGATAAGGGGCGGGCTCAGCAAGCAAACGACCATGCTGGTTCGATCATTCGCTTGCATGATGATGGCCGCATTCCGAAAGACAACCCCTTTGTTAATGTAGCGGGCACAAAGCCTGAAAAGTTCACCTTAGGCAATCGCAATGTGCAAGGGGCGGCGCTCAATCCCAAAACCGGTGAACTCTGGACCCACGAGCATGGGCCTCAAGGCGGCGATGAAATCAACATTATTAAATCAGCCCGGAACTACGGCTGGCCAATCATTACGTACGGCGTTAATTACGGGCTGGGCACTAAGATTGGAGAGGGAACGGCCAAGGCTGGCTTAGAACAACCCCTCTACGTTTGGACCCCCTCCATAGCCCCCTCCGGGATGGCCTTTTATAACGGGGATGCCTTACCTAATTGGAATACCAATTTGTTTGTGGGGGCCCTTCGTGCCGGAGCATTGGTGCGCCTAGAACTGCAAGGCAATAAGGTGGTGCACGAAGAGCGCTTACTGCAAGGGACAATTGGACGCATTCGGGATGTGCGAGTGGGTCCTGATCAATCCATCTACCTGTTGACTGATGAGCGCGCTGGCAGCCTGTATCGGCTTGAGCCAGTCAAGCGCTAAAACTGATAGCTTACTTTTCCCCCGATCAGCCAATTTCGGGTAGCGGCGGGTTCGTAGAACCGCGCAAACGCCTGATTGACAATTACCGATCCCACGTAAGACCGATCCAATATATTGTTGATTCTGAAAAACTGTGAAAACGACCATCCGCCAGGTAATTGTTGGCGCAAGACGCCGCGTATATTCATGACAGCATAGCCACTGGCTACACTCGGGCTATTGATGTCATTAACGGCCATGGAGCCGTTCACTCTGGTTTCAAGTGCGGCTTCCATTGACTTATTGGGCTTAACCCAAAGCAATTCTGAGAAAAAGCCTTGATTTGGTACACCTGGAATCCGATTGCCACTGAGAACGTAGGCTCCATTATTTAAGTAAGCCTCTTTTACTGTTGCGCTGAGTAAGGTGTAGGCCAAGTTCATTTCTAAATTAAATGGCATCAACCATTGCGCGCTCGCTTCCAATCCTTGTCGATTGGTTTTGGGTGCATTGGTAAACGAAGTTCGCCCAGAAAGAGATCCCCCCACCACAATATCGTTTGTCGTGTTGGCATTAAAAAAGGCTAAATTGACTTGCGTTGCATTTGAAACCTTTGATTTAAGTCCAACCTCAATTTGTTTTGTAGTGGCTGCCAATAACTCAAAATTAGCGCATTGCGATGAGCACGTACTAATGAGGCCAGCATTGCTATACGTGACTTGGTTTAGGGTTGGCGTATCAAAACTCGAGCCATACGATACGTATACATTGGATGATTCAGTAAAAAAATACTGCAATGACGCCATGCTCGTCAGTGCTTTGTAGGTAGTTGACCCACTATTGGCATTGTTATTGGGATTATTGCTAATGGAGCTTAAGCTGGTTTGCGAGTTTCTTGCTCCCACATTCAGGGCTAGGCGTTCTAACAAACGCCAATCAGCATGAATATATTGGTCTAGGTTTTTGGCACCCATGCGATAGTCTTGCCCGAGACTACCTTGGATACCGCCGTTATTTTGAAAGGTTTGACGGTGATCATTATTTTCATTGATATCGATGCCGCTCACCACGGTTAATGGCATTTGCAGCGCTTGCGTTTTATGAATCCACTTGCTATCCATGCCATAAAAATTACGCTTTAAATCAATCACACCATTTGTTTGCGCGTTAAGAAACTGCGTTACATGCCGCTGGCCATAATAGGGTGTAAACAATAGCTGATTAGAGCGATCCACGCGCGTATCGATTGTCACGCCTGCTTGCGTTTGTAAAACAGACTTACGTGTGTTTTGTGTAAGCGCCCCGGTGCCTGCTTGCTGTGGATTGGCGGCCAGTTGACTCTGATTGAGGCCCAGCGGATCCTGCGCTGTCAGATTGACATTGTTAGCAACCAGCGAAAGGCTGGTATCCCCACCCACCTTAAATTGCAACTTGGAGTTGGCATTGAACCGGTCAGCTGCGCTGTGCATACGGTACCCGTTGGTATGAAAATCACCCACATCCAGTAAATAGTTGGTCCGGTTCAAAATACCACTGGCTTGAATGCCTATTTTTCGTTGCGAGTAAGATCCCACCTCAAAATAGGGCTGTACTTCATTTTTAGGCCCGCCATCTTGCGTAAATATCCGAATGACACCACCCGATGAGTTGCCGTATAAGACTGAAAATGGGCCTCGCATCACCTCAATGCGATCGGTTGAAGGTAAATCAATATGCGATGTTTGGCCCTGGCCGTCAGCGACAGTACCGGGAATGTTATCCACAATGAGCCGGATGCCGCGCGTTCCAAAAGTGGAATTTGCGCCAAAGCCACGCGAGGAGATTTGCAAATCCTGGGCATAGTTCTGACGATCAAGGGCAAAGATACCAGGCACGCGATTAAGCGGCTCAGAAAGGCTATTCCTAGCTTGTCCGCTTTGAATCTGATTTTTATTAATTAAGGTAATGGAGGCAGCGGTATCAATTATTTTTTGCTTAAACCCGCTTGCTGATACCACCACTTCATCGAGGGGCGGCACCTCGTATTCTGGGGCGGTTGCGACTGCGTATTCTGCCCACATAGCACTCACTAAAATAGCAGTAGCTGTTTTACAAAATGACGGGTTTTTAGAATGAATCAGCACGATATGCCAGTAATAAGCAAATACCATTTTTTAGTGAACACTGCTGAAAAGCTGGGGTTTAGAGTCATTCTGTGTGCGTATTTTTAATCTCTTATTTTCCAAATCATCATATAGGCAATTAACGAGTCAAGCTGAGCGTAGGCTAGCTGTTTGCGGTATCCAAACGCCTAGCCTAGCCTTAATAAGAAAATAGCCCTTTTAGGAGAGCTTTACTCACAAACTTCTTTGTAGATTGAATTCCATTACAGATTATGATGAAAACACATCCATCATGAAATCAATCATGCAGTCAATCATGCAATTAACTACTGTCCGCTCATATATAGCCATTGTTCTTTTTTTACTATCGACTCTTTCTAATGCCGCTGAACCCACCGCAAAAATAATCCCGCAAACTCAGGTAGTCAATATCAATGGCACTTCCATAGAGGTGGATGTCTATAAACCCATAGGTCCACAAAAAGGGGCAGCCATTCTGACCCATGGCTTTACACGCAGTCGCACGACCATGGGAGAGCACGCTCAGGCATTGGCAGTGAGGGGTGTTCTAGCGATTACGCCTGATATGCCCTGTACCTTTGACTTCCGTTGTAATGCTAGCGCGATTGCTGGTTTAGTTAATCTACTGCGCAATACCGATACCTTTAGCAGTAGTAGCCAGCGCGTTATGCTCGTGGGCTTTTCAGCAGGGGGTCTGTCTAGCTTACTGGCGGCAGATACCCCTGGAGTTGTGGGATTTGTTGGACTGGATTCATTTGATCGGGTTTTGTCCAATGAAACCGAGCGCGCTGGCATTACTGCATCAAGACGCCTTACTACCGAGGCTCTCCTTTTAAGAGCCCCCGCATCCAGCTGCAATGCAAAGGCCGTTGCAGCGCCATGGGGTTCTGAGATGAAAACCATTTGGCGCGATGAATTAATTGCCAGCGCCTCCCATTGCGACTTTGAGGCGCCAAGCGACTGGAAATGCCGCTTAGCTTGCGGCGATACCGATCCTGCCCGGCAATTGCAGGTTCGGCGGGGGATACTTGAAGCCGCGGCGCGGTGGCTGCAGTAAACGTGTGAGATAAACGGTAGCGCCAATAAAGCATTTTAAGAAACTGCCATTAAAATCAGCAAGAACTTCAGAAAATAGCTGCAGCAATGTGTGTTGCCTTTAGTAATACAACGAGTACAGTAGGTAAAGAATTATTCCAAAGGAACTATTCATGAAAACCATCCTTTTTATAGTAAAAACCATTTTTCTAGCGGCCTCATTTTTTGGGGGCCTAGCCTCGGCCCAATCCAGCAGTATTGTGGATGTGAACTACGTCAAAGCCGCGCAGCAACGCGGAGTCATCCTATGGGATGTGCGCTCTACTAAAAATTACCTGGATGGGCACATTCCAGGGGCAATTAGTATTGGCGAGATTGGCGCGGCATTGCGAGATCCCAATCGCGAGGACTATATCGATATTGCCGATATCAATGCCATCTTTAATAAGGCTGGGCTAGACATTAATAAAGAAATTATTGTGTATGGCTCAAGAGGCAATCCCTATGCCTATTTTGGCTTATTCACCATCAATTACTTTGGGGGCAAGCAGGCCAAGGTGTTTCATGATGGTATTGATGGCTGGGCTGACGCTAATTTAGCGATCGAGAAAGCCCCATCAAGCTTAGCGGCGGTTAATGTCAAATTAGTTCCACAAGAAAACTTAGTGGTAACTAATGAGCAAATGCGTAAGCTCTTTAACGATCAATCGGTTCAAGTCATCGATGCAAGAACCGTTAATGAGTTTAAGGGCAACGATGTGCGTGCCATCCGGGGTGGTCATATACCGGGCGCGATTAGCATTCCGTATGAGCAAAATTGGAAAGACCCAGCAACGGGATCAAAACTCGCCAAGCGCGAAGTAAAAACCAATAGTGGCATGGCCTTAAAGTCAACCGAAGATCTCAAGGCGCTTTATTCTAAATTAGACCCAAACAAAGAGACGGTGGTGTATTGCCAAAGCGGTGTGCGCGCCGCAGAGACTGCAGTGGTTCTGCAAAATCTGGGATATAAGAAGGTCAAAATTTATGATTCATCGTGGCTGGGGTGGGCTAGCCACCTCGCATCGCCGGTTGCAGACGAGACTTACCTGAATGTGGGCCTGCTCAATTCCAGAATCGCCGCAATGCAAGGCAAAATCAATGAACTCGAGGCAGAGCTGAAAGCCAGTAAGAAGTAATTGTGAACTTGACTATACCTTCACCCTTAACTCAGTCGTTTCCTACAATTAAATAATACTTTTCCCCTGTTTTTATGCCTTGCATCTCTCTAAGCTGAGTGCTTTATAACAAAGGGAGGCAGCGATGTACGTAATGATTGAGTGTGGCCACAAAAGATTGCGCCTATTTAAGATCATGCTGGATATACGCACGGTCGCTGTCATCGGGTTATTTGTAGTCATTTATATAGGCTACCGCTTCCTAACGACCCTAAATTGGTAATGCAGAAAAAAGAGGGAGGGTGGGGTGCGGAGGTATTAGATACTCGCCTCACCGGTAAACGCCTTTCAGGGATTTGGCTGTCTTGTTCCCGTCTTCAAATAGGCATTACTATGGGTGCAATGAACAGCGCTTGAGAAAGAGCTCGGGTAAACGATGGATGACGACCTAGTATATAAACGCCCTCGCAAAGGTTATCCCGTAGAACCTGTTGCTACTTCGCCTGATGCTGCAGGGAGCATGGAAGGCGTTACTAATTCCGCCTTACCCACGCTAGCCCAGCTCCAAGAAAAGCAGCGCAGTGAACTCATCGAGATGGCCCAAGTGCGCTATGGCATCAAGGGTAGTCAGACACAAGTTAATTTGACACCATTGCAGCTTGATTTGAGTATGAGCCAAGGACAAATCTTCAAAGCCTTGCTTGGTGCTCCAGAGTCCGAGCGCGCAGACCAAGTGCTGTATGCCTTAGCCAAAGGGGAGCTCGATGCCGATATGGCCAATCAAATCTTGGCGAGTTTGGCGCTGCTCGGAAAGTTTAAGAGCATCAAGATTGATTCCTAACAAAACAGAATCCAACAAGATAGACTCCATCTCATTTCAACTACTCAACTTAATCACTCCACTGGACCTCGCTCGATGAATGCTTCTCTTAAATGGCTACTGGTATTTATAGTGGTAGTCCTGCTGGTCTTGATCGTGGTCGACCAGTTCATGTGCAATCGGTGGGTTTACCATGACTTTGCAGCTGGAATAGACCGGCGCTTATCGTGTTTTTGGAAGTAAACCATCCAATAAAACGGCTAATTCAACCGCCAGGCTAACCTTACAACCGCCATGAGGGAAAGTGGACGAGCCAAACCCCCGGCACTGGCAGTACTTGGGTTTGGCTGCTTCGTTCCCGACCTGACCAGGTTACCAAGCCACCATGCGAGGAGGCCCGTCCACGATCATTTTAGCCCTTGTTAGAATAGACGCATGACAACATTGGCACTGGCCCGTTCGTGGCGCCCCAAAACCTTCCCTGAACTCTTGGGCCAAGACCACGTTGTCAAGGCTTTGACGCACGCCCTGGATCAGGGACGCCTGCACCACGCCTGGCTCTTTACCGGTACGCGCGGTGTGGGTAAAACCACCATCGCCCGCATTCTGGCAAAAGCCCTTAATTGCATCGGACCCGATGGCCAAGGCAAGATGACATCCCAGCCCTGCGGTAAATGTGCCGCTTGCCTCGAAATCGATGCCGGGCGCTACGTTGACTATATCGAAATGGATGCCGCCAGTAACCGCGGCGTCGATGAAATGGCCCAGCTATTAGAAAAGGCATCCTACGCCCCCAGCAATGGCCGTTTTAAGGTCTACATGATTGACGAAGTCCACATGCTGAGCAATCATGCCTTTAATGCCATGCTCAAAACCTTGGAAGAGCCGCCCGAGCATGTGAAGTTCATTCTGGCGACCACTGATCCACAAAAAATACCAGTGACCATATTGTCACGCTGCTTGCAGTTCAACCTCAAGCAAATGCCAGTGCCATTAATCGTGGAGCACCTGCAAACCGTACTGGCCGCTGAAAAAGTCGAATCTGAGATCGGCGCACTGCGCGTATTAGCAAAAGCAGCGCAAGGCTCGATGCGCGATGCACTCTCCCTTACCGATCAAGCAATTGCCTATGCCGCTGGCACCGTAACCCAAGCGTCGGTGCGCAATATGCTGGGAACACTTGATGATGCCTATTTAATTCAGGTACTCGATGCCCTAGCCAACAAGAATGGTGCAGCCCTCGTAGCAGTTGCACAAGAGATGGGCGAGCGCAGCATGTCTTTCTCATTAGCACTGCAAGATTTAGCCAGCCTCATTCAAAAGATTGCAAGCGCCCAAGTCGTCCCGGAATCGGTGTTAGATGATTGGCCTGAAGCAGCCGAGATCCGCCGCTTAGCAACCGTCTTTACTAAAGAAGAAGCCCAGCTCTTTTATCAAATCGCCATTACCAGCCGACCTGATTTATCGCTCGCACCCGATGAGCAAACGGGTTTCTCAATGGCACTCTTGCGCATGCTGGCCTTTCGGCCGGGCAGTGCAGGATCAGGACCTAGTCAAGGCGCAGGCAGCGTAAATACTGCTGCAGCGCCCACCGCTAACACTAGCAAGTCAGCCTCAGCTACTCCAGCTGCCGCCAAGCCGGCCGCAACTAAGTCAGATTCGGCTAAGCCTGCAGTTAGTTCAGCTCCAGCGCCTGTAGCAGCTCCAGCAGCTGCGCCCAAAGCTGCAGCACCCTCAGTTCCCGCAAGCGCTTCGAGCAGCGACCGTCCCGATTGGCACAGCTTGATGCGTGCTCTTCCAGTGCGCGGTTTAGTACAGCAATTGGCGCATCAGACTGAGTTGCAAGACTGGGTAGATTCAGCGCAAGGGGTTAAGGCAACGGTGATTACGAGCTTGCCGCAGTTAGCTAGCGTGGATAGCGTTGGCCGTTTAAGTGAAGCGCTGAGCGTGTATTACGGTAAAAAAGTACAGATCGAAATTGTGGAAGGCGCCGTTGAAAAGACCGTAGCCAAAATCGATGCGCAAGTACAGCAGGAGAAGCGCCAAAATGCGGAAGAGCGTATTGCTGCCGATCCCTTTGTGCAGCAGCTCGAGCGCGAGTTTGGTGCCAAGGTGGTGAGTGGCTCAGTTAGGCCTGCCTAGAACGAATTAAGCCTGCTGAAACCATACGAATCTACTGAAACTAAATTAATTAATCAATATTGAATAGAGGGAATACAAAATGATGAAAGGTAATATTGCTGGCCTCATGAAGCAAGCCCAGCAGATGCAAGAAAACATGAAGCGCGCGCAAGCGGAGCTCGCCAGTATGGAAGTCACTGGCCAAGCCGGTAATGGCCTGATTCAGGTAACGGTATCCGGAAAGTACGAACTCAAGCGCGTACAAATTGCCGAAGGCGCCATGGAAGACCGCGAGATGCTGGAAGACCTGATGGTCGTAGCCTATGCCGATGCATTCAAACAAGTGGAAGCTGCCAGTGAAAAGCTGATGTCGGGCGCGACCGCAGGTATGCCTATGCCCCCTGGCTTTAAGTTACCGTTTTAATGGCACGAAACGACGTTCCGCAGGACGCGCTGCAGCGCTTAGTCGAAGCACTGCGCGTACTGCCCGGCGTCGGACCTAAGTCGGCGCAGCGCATGGCATTTTATTTACTGCAACACGATCGCAATGGCGCTGCATTACTCGCTCAGTCATTGGGTGAAGCAGTGGATAAAGTAGGGCACTGTAGCCGCTGCAATACCTTTTCAGAAACAGCAATTTGTTCTACCTGTTCGGATGGTAGGCGCGATCCTTCGATGCTCTGCATTGTGGAGACGCCAGCCGACCAAGTGATGGTCGAGCAAACGCTCAGCTTTAAAGGCAATTACTTTGTTTTAATGGGCCGTATCTCACCGCTCGACGGCATGGGCCCCACGGAAATTCATTTTGATCGCCTCTTGGCGCGGATTGAGAACCCCGATACTGGGCTTGCTGTTCGTGAAGTCGTCCTGGCTACTAATTTCACGAGCGAAGGCGAAGCCACTGCCCATTACATAGGTGAAGTCCTCAAATCCAAGTGCATTAAGGTCACCCGCATTGCCAGAGGCATACCGGTAGGCGGGGAGCTGGAATACGTCGATGCTGGCACTTTGGCTAGAGCCCTGATGGATCGGCGGGCAGTCGGTTAAGTTTTATACCAAATGCAGTTCAACGCGCTTACCTAAGGCAGCGGCGTATTTTCGGAGGGTGCTTAAACTGGGTGAGTGCTTTCCGGTAGCCAATGCACTTTCTAGTCGTGCGATTGCCGGCGCTTGTGTACCCATGCGTTTTGCTACTTGCGCCTGAGAAAGGCCGGCTGCCTTTCTTGCGGCCAGGATTTGATCCAGAATGACAAACTCTTCGCGATTGAGTCTTTCTACTTCCGCCTTGACGGCTGGATTTTTGAGCAGCTTATCGACCAACTTTTTGTGCGTGGCTGGCTTGACTGCTGCTTTGTTTTGTAACTTGGGCATTGGCCAATGATAACAAATTTGTTATCAAATAGCAATTCCCATTCTGCTATTCAAGTTATCCAGAAGCATGGCTGGATCAGCATGGCTAAGGCTTGAATTCATTAGATCTTGCCGACTCTCGGTATCATGCAGTATGGCTACTTCTTTTCCTTCGGGCGACACCGCGTTGCCCCACATTCTGATCTCCAATGACGATGGCTATTTAGCTCCTGGCTTATTGGCTTTAGTCAATGCCATTCGCCCCTTGGGCCGCATTACGGTAATTGCACCAGAGCAAAACCACAGCGGCGCCTCCAATTCTTTAACGTTGTCGCGTCCTTTATCGATCCACCGAATAGCCGGCGGTGAGCGCGATGGCTTTGTCTTTATTAATGGCACCCCAACCGATTGCGTGCATATTGCCATGACTGGGTATTTAGACCATCGCCCCGATTTAGTCGTTTCAGGTATTAATCAAGGTGAGAACATGGGCGAAGACGTACTCTATTCAGGTACGGTTGCTGCAGCAGTCGAGGGCGTGATGTTTGGTGTTCCTGGTATTGCCTTCTCGCAAATCGATCGGGGCTGGGCCCGCATTGACGATGCAGCGCAAGCGGCGCAGGATATTGTCAAACAAATGTTGTCCCACCCCATGCCAAAACACCCCCAGCAGGCCGATGGCGTTGCCACCCTGCTGAACGTTAATATTCCCAATCGACCGTATGAAGAACTCAAGCGCTGGCGCGTGACGCGCTTGGGTAATCGCCACCACTCGCAGCCTGTGGTTGTACAAAATAATCCACGCGGTGACAAGATTTACTGGATAGGCGCTGCTGGCGATGCGAAGAATGACTCTGCTGGCACCGACTTTCATGCGATCAACGAGGGCTGCATCTCGATTACGCCAATGCAACTCGATCTAACCGACCACGCTCGTCAAAAAGCGATGGATGCTGACGGCTGGAATCGCGATTGAAGTCGGCTGCTGCTGATCGGTTTGCTGGACACCGGCAGGCACTTGCTACGAAGGTAGCCATGGCGGGTGTAAAGCACAGTAAAACCTTAGATGCCATTGCCACGGTGCCGCGCCATGCTTTTATGGATGCTGGCCTGCATCCCCAGGCCTACGAAGATTCTGCATTGCCGATTGGGCATCAGCAAACCATCTCCAAGCCATCGGTGGTGGCGCGCATGATCGAGCTCTTGCATAAATCCAAACAGCCCCTTCATAAAGTCCTCGAAATTGGTACCGGCTGTGGATACCAAGCCGCCGTATTGAGTCTGCTGGCCGATGAGGTGTATTCGATTGAACGTATACGTCCTTTGCATGATTTAGCCCGCGATAATTTAAGGCCATTTCGGATTAAAAATCTCCGACTGATTTATGGGGATGGCATTTTGGGGCTTCCTCAGGCCGCGCCATTTGACTCCATTATCTTGGCGGCAGCCGGTCTAGGTATTCCCGATGCCTTACTCGATCAGCTCGCCATTGGTGGCCGTTTGGTTGCCCCAGTTGCCCGTAATGAAAAAGAGCAGCAATTGCTGTTAATTGAGCGGGTTAGCTCTCACCGCTACCAGCGCACGGCCCTAGACGAGGTCTTTTTTGTACCTTTACAATCAGGGGTAGTATGAAAAAACCAAGCCCATTCTGGAACACCCCATTGAAGCGCAGCAAAGTGCCGGCGCAACTCATGTTGGCGCTACTTAGCTCCACCGTATTGCTTTCGGCTTGCACCACTCCACGCACCAAGCCGGCAACCGTGATCGACCGTTCGCGCTCAGAATCTACTGCATCCGCCGCACCCACAGCCAGCATTCCAACGCCGCCAGGGTATTACCGTGTGAAACGGGGCGATACGGTATTGCGGATTGCGTTAGATCAAGGGCAGTCTTATCGCGATATCGTGCGCTGGAATAACCTCACTGATCCCAATTTAATTGAAGTTGACCAGTTATTACTGGTGCGCCCACCGGCCGGCAAAATGACGGTTAAGCCCTTGACTGCTGATACCCCGCCGGCTGCGCAGAAAAATGCTGATCAGCGCATGACGCCTCCGGCAGACCCGAAGATCGAAGCCGTCAAACCCGACGCCCCTCCACCAGGCATCCGCTTGTCGTGGCCAGCCAAAGGCAAGGTAGTGGAAGATTTCATTGACGGCAAGAACAAGGGTATTGATATTGCCGGTAAGTTAGGTGATCCCATTCAGGCGGCGAGTGATGGCAAAGTGGTTTACGCCGGCAATAGCTTGCGCGGCTACGGCAATCTCGTAATCGTCAAACACGACAATACTTATCTCACTGCATACGCCCATAACCGCAACTTGTTAGTCAAAGAAGGTGATTCGGTACGTAAAGGCCAAACCATTGCAGAAATGGGCGATACCGATGCCAACTCCGTACGACTGCATTTTGAGCTTCGCGTCAATGGCAAGCCAGTAGATCCGCTGCCCTTCCTGCAGTAATGTAAGGTGGCATGACAACCGTTCTGGTATTTGATATTGAAACCATACCGGATGTAGCGGGACTGCGCCGGCTGGAGGATTTTCCGGCGAGCATGGCAGATAGCGATGTAGCGCAGCAAGTCATGCAATTGCGCCTTGATAAAACCGGTAGCGATTTTTTACCTCTTTACCTGCAACGCATTGTGGCAATCTCCTGTGTGATTCGGCGCACCACCAAAGAAGGTTTGCCGCAAATCAAAGTCGGCTCTCTTGCCAATCCAGATGATTCTGAAAAGGTATTGATTCAGGCATTTTTTGATGTGATCGAAAAATACACGCCGCAGTTGGTATCGTGGAATGGCAGTGGTTTTGATTTACCAGTCTTGCATTACCGCGCCTTAATTAACCAAGTGCATGCGCCGCGCTATTGGGAAATGGGCGAGAGCCAAGACAGCGATAGCCGCGAGTTTAAATGGAATAACTACATTAGCCGCTACCACATGCGGCATTTGGATTTAATGGATTTGCTCGCTAAATTCAATGGCAGGGCCAATGCGCCCTTAGATGCCTTAGCTAAATTGTGCGGTTTTCCAGGAAAGCTCGGCATGGACGGCAGTCAAGTCTGGCCAGCCTACCAAGACGGCAAGATTGCGGATATTCGGCGCTATTGCGAGACCGATGTGGTCAATACCTATCTGATGTATTGCCGTTACCAACTCCTGCGGGGCGGGGTGACGCAAGCCGAGCACGATGAAGAGCTCGACTTTGTGAAGCGCTATTTAGAGCAAGAGGCCAAAGAGCCTAACGGTCAAGCTTGGCAAGAATACCTCGCTGGCTTTGCAGGCGATGCCTAGGCGATCACGCGCACGCGTAGCGCCAGAAAGTCACGCTGTATCGGGTCCCATAGTAGTCGAGGGCTTAGACCTCGATGCCCAAGGCATTGCGCGCTTAGCACCAACCGAAGAAGCGGCTGCACGCGGTGAGAGCGGTAAGGTAATCTTCATTCGGGGTGCCTTACCAACCGAGGTGGTCCGCTATCAAATTACCCGCGATAAATCCCGCTTCTCCAAAGCCAAAGTAATCGACATCCTCAAAGAAGCCGTCTTTCGGGCCAAGCCTGCCTGCGAATACTTTGGTGTGTGTGGTGGCTGCACCATGCAGCACTTGGATATCCGTGCACAAATCGCGATTAAGCAGCGCGTATTAGAAGATGATCTGCTGCACATCGGGCAGCTGCGCCCGCAGGAAGTATTGCGACCGATGGCTGGGCCTACGTGGCACTATCGCCACCGCGCGCGTTTTAGTGTGGTCAATCGCTCGATTAAAAAAGGCACGGTGCTGGTGGGATTTCATGAACACCAAAGTGCGTATGTGGCGGATATGCTGTCATGTCAAATACTGCCCAAGCACGTATCGGATCTGCTAGAACCCATGCGCGCGCTCATCATGTCGCTCAGCGATCCGAGCCGAGTACCGCAAATTGAGTTAGCGGTTGGCGAAGGTGAGCAAATCGGTAGTCAAGTTACCGCCTTAGCCATTCGGCATTTAGAGCCCCTTACGGAGGCGGATCAAACTACCATCAGAGCATTTGCCGATCAGCATGGCGTGTGGATTTGGCTGCAACCCAGTGGCTTACAGAGCTTGGCTCCCTTTCATCCGCCGACGGGGACGCTCTGTTATCGCCTGCCAGAGTTTGGCATTGAGATGCCGTTTAAGCCAGCCGACTTTACGCAGGTCAATCACTTGATGAATCGATCGCTCGTCAGCCGCGCCTTGCGACTCTTGGAAGTGCAAGCAGGCGATCGCGTGCTCGATCTCTTTTGCGGTATTGGTAACTTCAGCTTGCCATTGGCTCGCACCGCGAGCGCCGTATTGGGCATTGAAGGGCTTGCGAGTTTAGTAGAGCGCGCGACTGAAAATGCAGCGCACAATCAGCTTAGCCACAAAGCGAGCTTCAAGCAAAGCGATCTATTTGACGTCAGTATCGACACCATCGTTTCGTGGGGCAAAGCGGAGCGCTGGTTAATTGATCCGCCTAGAGAGGGCGCCATGGCCATCTGCCAAGCACTAGCCAACATTGTTCAAGCAAGTGCAGCAGGGCAGCATGAGTGGGATACTTTTTTGCCAAAACGCATCGTCTACGTATCGTGCAACCCCAAAACATTGGCGCGGGATGCAGCTATTCTGGTGCACCAAGCGGGTTACCAGTTGCAATCAGCCGGCATCATTAATATGTTTCCCCACACATCGCACGTGGAGTCGATTGCGGTGTTTGAGCGCCTTACAGGGCCTGGCATTCAATAAGAGTTTGTAGCTGTTTAAAAGTCTAGGTAAGTGATAGCGATTCAGTAGAAGTTCCGTCAATTCCTCTTATAGTCAAAATAGTTCGTTTTAGATATAAAGTTAATAATTAGTCCTAAAAAGCAACACTTGATACTAGTGAAGCTGCCCTAGTTTTTCTATTAGCTGTGCCAACATCCTTAAGGGTTCTAAAGAGCCAGTATTGTCAGCCTCAAGATCAAGTTCTTCCCAATTAAATTCATTTGAAAAATGGGCTGACTCAATGATTAACTCATAGCTTGAGGAGGCGATCGTCGGGTCGCTACTGACATACTCCAGCAAGGGTATTTCAACTCGAGAGATTGCTTCAATGAGATTAGACACTTCCATGGCATTCAAATCACGGGTATGCAAGACATCATCACTGCGTTTAATCGATAAAGTAGATTTATCGTCAATCGTAAGGTTATATTGATAAATGCCTAATTCAACCCAGGCTGTCAACTCCATAGTAATGGGGTAGGTTTTCATTCAACCCCCTTCACAGTGTGTTGTGAGTTCCATCGCACAATGATCCAGTCACTGATTGTTTACAGCCACAGAAATAAACTGTTTTACTCTCTGATGCAATGTATTCCAGTGGGAGTAAATCGGTTCTTTGATGCGATCCGTCGCAAAAGGGTTGATTCTCGCTTAAGCCACAACTACACCAATAATAAGTCTGGCCCTTGACCACCTCAATTGGGTATGGAGAATTCTTGGCCGTTTTCATTTTCATCATGACCCCCAATGGTGACTCGAGTAATCTGCCGATTAAATGTAATCCTTATTACAAAGCCTTGCAACATGTTGCACAGCAACATCTCAACCTCACCAGTTCTAGGACTTGGTTTATAGCCCCGCATTTGATTTAAAGCTTGATGTTGCAAATGCAAATCTTTTAGTACGTACTCAATAGATTAGGTGTAAGGTAACTATAGTAGTTAACTTTGCTAAAAGCAAAAGGAGGGTTTATGTACATATATCCCAAAAAGTTAGCGTCAATAACCCATAAAATTATTCGCCTACCAAAATCTCGCTTAGATAAAGCCAAAGAATGGTTATTCGATCTCAAACAAGGATTGAAGGACTTCCTTACGTCAGCTCCTTTATGGCAATGGGTCATTGGCAGCATTGTTATTTTTGGGGCATACACTTTCTTTAATGGCTACTTCTCAGACTTTTGGCAATCTTTTAACCCCTTATATCGTTAAAAACTACCCGAAGGTGGAATTTGTGTTGACAGATTGCCCGAGGCAACGCGGGTACTCATTCAGTAATGGCACAAGCACGAATTGAATTACAAAATACGTACATTTATTATCAATAGTTGATTAATTAGTCTTGACGCATCCAAAAAGCAAGCATAGGATGGAATTGCAGAGTACAGAGGTCGTATGCCCTGCGCTGGCTTTATGCCAACTACTATGCCTATATCTATATAGGCATTCAAAAGGGTTGAAACATCAAACTTTCAGCTTCTTAAAAAGCTACTTTATAAGAGTAGTAAAGCATGACGGTAACTCCGTCATGCTTTTATTTTTCCCCTAGAGCATCATCTCTGATTTTTAGTAGGCGCTTACTTACATCGATTGCTATTTTGATGCTTCGTAATACAATTTCATCTACTAAGAAACCTTCAAATCAATTGGACAAAAGAGTCTGCTAGGTTCAGGATAAATACATGTCAATGGATTGATTGAGTATGTCCTAGTTCTTGTTTCGATACAGCATATATTTCTCAATTCATTGGCAACCAGCTTTACTGCAATGATAGGAGCTAATCATGAACACGCAACCATTAGAAATTGAGGAAGATAGTCTTCTTGAGAAATTATTAGAACTTCAAAGCAACGAATTAATGCGAGATCGATTAATTTGGCAACATTTAACCAAAGGCAAAATCAATGAAATGAATCATATTCCTGATGAGGACTATGCAGACTGGGGTGATGATTGAAAGGCAATGCTCAATGAAAATGACTGTCTATCGTTACAAAGTTTATGACCGCCAGCATGATGACTTAGCTCATATTCCTTCTCACTACGCGACACGAGAATATATTGAAGAACTAGAAAGGACGACCGTCATCGAATACGACTCTTTAGAAGTAGATGAATCTGATCTAGATAGCCATGGACGGATCGCTGTAAGAGATGAAGGGCAGTAAATCAGCCTCGCTTATATCGCCACATGACTGGCACTGGTGTGAATTTCTTAGTACTTTAAGCGAGCAACCTATAAAGTAAGCTGTGCAATCACTGTGCAATGGATTTAAGCAGCACTGTAGCTCCTGCATCCGATAGTATTGCTTGAATTTGGCCTGCCCAGCACGATTGGCCTCGCCGATACTTCGTATTCGAACGTGCGACCTACGCCTTAGAAGGATTCGTGGCTGTTAGAAAGTCTATATATTTCAGTGGCTTACAGCGTAAAAATCGCACTGTGTAATAAACTGTGCAATGGGTTTCGGATTACTAGGGCCTAAATTTAGCTGCCTGGGATGGTTTTTTGCTAATGGAAATTCAAGCAATATCGAGTTCCGTACAGT
>CAMDKY010000032.1 GCA_945901245.1 Polynucleobacter meluiroseus
GTCCCCGTGCACATCAGCGCCGCTATGCAGCTCTACGCGCTCGGATGCATGTACATTGCCCTCGACGCGCCCAGCAACTAAAACACGTACCCCTGAAATATTTCCCTGTACTAAACCCGTTTTACCTAGTGCAATGCAGACGTCAGCGCCATATTTCGTCTCAACATCACCAATAATAGTGCCATCAATTCGCAAACTTTTAGTGGCTACAATTCTTCCAAATATTTCTAGGTCCGGCCCGATGATGGATCCAAATGTTTCTCTTGATGGATCCAGCAACCGGATTGCATGACTTTGCTTGAAGGCCATGTCAGATTGACATCACTAGTTCTTAATAAACTTTCCAGATACCTTGCCGCCGCGCTGTATATGGATGTATTTGTAACTAATGCTTCCATCAACATGTGCAAGGGGTCCGACATTGAGGTCCTCGCAATTGACTTCACCATTGAGCTGGCCCTTAATCACTAATTGGTCAGAATTGAGCTCACCATCCACTCGGCCGCTAGCATCGATCAGCACCGACTTTGCCGTGATTTTGCCTCGGACCGTACCGGCAATATTAAGGACGCCGTCGGATGTAATTGTGCCTTCAAAAGTAAAACCCTCGCTAATGATGGATGGCTTTGCTATACCAGGGCGGCTTGCCTGCTCATTACGAACTGCTGGCTCGTAAGCTGCTGCTTGCTCTTCGGCGGAGACAGGCGCAGGCTCAGAATAATCATCAACCTGTTCATTTGCGATTTTGTCATCCCGATTATCTGGGGGTGAATTTTTTGAAAAGATAGGCATCGTTATTCAACCAAAATAAATTAAGAATGTGGGTTAATGTTGTGCAAGTCACCATGCAAGTGACCGCCTTTTTCAATCTCGATTTCTGAGTAATGAATGGAGCCGGTGACTTTTCCAGTCGAACGAATAATCAAACTACGCGTTGAAGATACGTACTCATTGGCTTCGCCGCGAATATCAATGGATTCGCCGGAGAGTTTTCCGTGAACAACCCCGGTTGCCTCGATGAGTATTTGTTTGGCCGTTAATTCTCCCTCAATAACTCCGGAAATGGAGGCAATATCAGGTACTTGAAAGTTACCTTTCAGTACCACGCCCTCACCAACAAACAAACAACCCTGTTGATTTGCTTCAGCCATACTTAGCACTCCTTAGCGCAAAATGTCAAACATAAATATCCGCCCAATTCTACCAGTTGATCTGCGGATTTGGGCTTTAAAATGCCTTAATTGACAATAATTTCACCATTTTGAATTTGAAGGTAACCATGCCATTCACCCTGAAAAAATATTTATCCTTTGGATTAACGGTTTTTTTGATCGGCCCATTTAATCCAGTGTCTGCGGGGTGGGTTTTCATTTCAAACGATAACGTAGGAAATGCTTATTACTATGAAGACACCAAGACAGTACGGGATAGCGCCAACAATATAGTGAGTACTTGGCAAATGATTAGTTACTCGGAACCCTTAACAGCCCCCAACGGAGCCCCTGTCCAGTCGGTTATCCAAGATATTTCCTATTTTTGTAGGGCCGGTTACGAAAGCTATAAGGAGTTTTATATCGGCTATTACTCCGGCCCAGGGGGTTCCGGCGTTAGCGTTGAGCAACTCGACACCTCCGGCTCAGCCTGGGAGCGGGTTATTCCCGACACCATGAGTTACCTGCTCTACGCGTTTTTTTGTAAAACGCCCGCCACATCTAAGTAAGCGGTTCAGAGCAACTTACTGCTTTACGCTAGGGCCCTGCTCTGGCTGGCCAGAGCCTGTCCCTGCTGGCTTTTTAAAGAAGCTCATGGGAAAGGTGGATTCAGCGCCGAAAGGCCCTTTAATCCACACCTGATCGTTATGGAGGACATAGCAACTGCGCGATACAGAACCCAAGGAATTAACCGAATACGAGAAAAACCAGTTTGGCTCTACTCGGCCATTTTCAGCGGTACATGGCTCGGTGGTGATGTACAAAATGTCCCCATGAACGGGCATTTGACCCAAAATGGCAGCACGCCCAGGAAATGCCGCCAAAAGCAGTGCAGTGCAGACGAAAATCTGAATTCTGAGCATTTGTTTGACGGAGTGGTTTAAGGTGATCACAAACCAATCTTTAGGATTAGAATCGGGTTTCAAAATTGGATTATATGCCTTAAAATCCAGGGACTTAGTAATTTTGTTCAAATAAAATCAATCACTTAGACTTATTAAATGCAACTATTTTGGGTATCTGGCTCTACGGGAGCCATTAAGCAGATCAACATCACCAAAGAACGGCTGGTTCGCTTGGGGGTTTTGGTTTGCGGCTCATTTTTGCTACTGGGAATATTGATCTTTTCGACTGGCATCCACATTGCCTTGGAGGTGAACCCGGAATTTGCCAGGGAAGTCAGCGGGGTAGTTACTGTAAAAGAACGCATGGCATTGGATCAACGGTACGCCAAGCAACTCAAAAATACCCAAGATCAACTCGCTAAAGCTTCCTTGCAATTTAACGAACTCAAGTCGATCAAAGACCGTTACTTGGCAATTTCAACACCCTACACCGTTAAGAATAAGTTCACCGAACCCTCCAATCTAGGCGGCCCTCTTATGCCGCTCAGTTTTAAATACGAACACACCAAGACCCTGGCTGAAAACCTGGGGGAAACGGTCAACAGAGCCTCGGAAATGATTGAGATATTCACCAAGCTTGAGCCGGAATGGCTGAAGCAATATCAATGGCTTCGAACCCTGCCGATTGGCCCCCCGATCGACGCCCGACTGGGGATGACCAGTAATTTCGGAGTGAGACTTGATCCATTCACCAAGCAGTTGGCGCAACATGCTGGCATCGACTTTGTCACCCCGACCGGAACACCTATCATCGCTGCAGGGGATGGCGAGGTGATAAAGGCTGGCGTTGATCCTGCTTATGGTAAGTTTATTGAGATCGCCCATGGCGAAGGCTTTGTTTCAAAATACGCCCACAACAGCAAACTCCTAGTCAAGCCAGGTCAGCAGATTGTCCGCGGGCAAGTCATCGCAGAATCGGGCTCAACCGGCCGATCCACTGGCCCGCATCTGCATTATGAAATTCACCAGAATAAAAACTACCTGAATCCCGCCAAAATCTTAGTCTACGCACCGCCAAGCGCGTATTGGTAAAGCACAGGGGGCGTTAAATCGCTTCGTGCAGGCTAGGTAGATCGAGTATAGTAATTAAATAGTAATAATTATTTTTTGCTTTATCGAGAGAGAACATGGTCGCGCACTTGCCTTCTATCAAAATACTGACGATTTGCACCCTCGCAATCCTTTTGAGCGCCTGCGGCAAGAACGAGGAGCAAACAAAAGCAGAGGTTTGGTTACCCGATACCAAGGTTGTCAAGTTGCCGATGGAAGATTACGCAACGATTCCATTCAACACCACGCGCGAAGATGCCAAAAATATATTTGGCTGTACTGCGTACGAGCTTTCCTTTAGTTGCAAAATCAAAACGGATGGCAAAGAAGAGACAGTCTGGCTAATTTACAACGAAGCTGGTCGTCTGGTGCTGATGAAGAAAGAATTGGGTTACTACAACAAAGATGTAGCCGATACGATTATTGAGCGCTTCACCATTAAATACGGCCTTGACTACACTCCCTCCGAAGGTCAAGAAAGTGCTTTTGCTGCAGGCATTCGGAAATCAAAAACCTATGTTTTTGCAGGTGGTCAAGTCGCCTTTCAAATTGGTCGCAGTCTCAATAACCGCAATGAACTGATGTTGATTTATTACTTCCCTGAAGATGTGGGCAGCACCTTTGCCAAAAGCGTGATGAATTAAAGCAGGGCTTTTCCTGGCCTGAGTTGCTCTGGTATGAAGCTGACCTCGGGCATCTCACCTACCACCCCTCCGGATTCTTTGACTTCGTAAGCCCAGGCCAATATCTTGGCTATAGCCTCAAATAAAGACATAGGTATTGGCTCACCAATTTCCAGTTGGCTGTAAAGGTAACGCGCCAGCGGGGGAATCTGTGCGATCGGTACATCATGCTCCCGTGCTAGCTCCTGAATTCGCAAGGCAATATGGTCTGCACCTTTTGCAATCACAATTGGGGCGGCCATGGTTTGAATGTCATAACGCAGTGCAACCGAAAAGTGTTCTGGGTTAGCTAAAACCACATCCGCCCGTTCTACTGCCGCCATCATGCGCGATGATGCAATTTGCCGCTGCCGTTGCCGCAAGCGTTGTTTCAACTCAGGAGAGCCTTCGGATTCTTTCATTTCCTGTTTCATTTCTTCCGGGCTCATCCGAATCTCTTTACGGAAATTAAACCATTGAAACCATCCATCGCCAATGGCAATGAGCAGCAGTGGCACCATGAGCAGTAAGAACCCACTCAAGATCAAATAAACGGTGTGGATCAGTGCTGAGTCAAAATCTTGGCTCACGATCGAACGAATATAAGCAAAGAGACCGGCCAGATAAGCAATACCAATTCCAAGTACGAGTGCTGTCTTTAGGATATTTTTAATCAACTCTGCCAGTGCGTTCAAGGACACCATCCGCCCAAATCCAGCGATGAAATCAAGTCGTTCCAGCTTAAACGTCGGCGCATAATACGCCCGAAAATTGACCAAGAACAGGGGCGCCAATAAGCCCACCAGCCATACCGGCAAAAAAATCAAGGTCAGTAAAAGCAGCACTACGACCAAAGGTCCGCCTAACCACTGTTGAATGTGATCAATTAATTTGACGGGCTCAGCAAAAGCAAAACTGGATTTGGTCATCAGCACCATCTGCTGGAGCAGTAAAGGTCCTGCACCAATTAAAAAGATGATAAAAACCGTTAGCAGGGCAAAGGTGGCGATGTCCCTTGATTGAGGCAGCTGACCCTGCTCACGCGCACGTAATATGCGTTGCTCACTCGGTTCTAGCTCTTTTTCTTGGGAATTGTCACCAGATTCTGCCAACGCGCACCCCGTATCGGTAGTAGTTCAGACTCGAGGATAAACGATTTAGCCCTGGCGAAGCTTAGGGGATGGTCTTTTTTAATTCCTGAATCATCTGGTCGCCGCTGGCTAACTCTTCCGGACTGAGCCTCGCCTTAAGCCCCTTTACATCTGGCGCTGCAGTTGGGTTACCACTTCTTTTAGATAAGCTCATCCAAACATAGGCCTTAACCAAATCAACGGGAGTCTGTTTTCCAGACTCATAGAGGCGGGCTAGATTGTATTGCCCAACTGGACTGCCAGCCATGGCGGCTTTTTGAAACCACAAAAAAGCCATCTCCTCGCCGTTTTCCAAGCTGGTGCTGGCTTGATAACGCACACCCAACTCCAGCATCGCTTGAATGTTGCCTTTCTCGGCAGCGCGATTCATCCACATCCAGCCCTGCTCAATGCTCTTAGGCGTTCCAATGCCCTGGAAATACATTTGGGATAAGTCGTATTGCGCCTGACTATTTCCTGCCTCGGAAAGCCGCTCAAAAATCTGCAATGCCTTGGTGTATTCCCCTGCCTCGTAGGCAGAACGGGCACGCTGATAATCAGAACAGGCCAGTAAAGCAAGGCATACCAGAAATACCAACCGCAAACGAACTACAGAATGCCATTTGGTATTTCCCATCGTTTTAAGCAAGGTCTTTTGCAGACCTACTTCTTCGCAGGCGGTAGCTTATCTTTCGTTGGGCTCGATTTTTGCTCTTCAGCATCATCTAGCTCTTCTTCGCTGCCTTCATTCGCCTTTTTTAGATTCAGTGCAGGCAATTGTGGCTCAACCCGATAACTCGCACCAAGATCTCCGCCAATCATCCGCGCATAGGAGGCAAAATAACGGCGAGTCAAGTCAGGGTAGTACGGCGCATTTGCCAAATACCCTTTACTACGGATGCATGCTGGATTATTAACGCTGCCTTCGCAGCTGGCAATGGCAGATAGTCGACCAACCTCAAATTGCTCACCCAAGGCAAAAAAGGAGATCAGCAGAATCAGCGGGAAAATCAACCAGAAGAGGAGTTTTTTTAGAAATCTCGTCAGTAATTCCAATTTTGCATTCATGATCGCAGATCTCCGTTAAATACTAATTTAATGTTTCTTGTGATTTTTTGGGGGGAAGCTTTTGCACGACTTCATTCGGCAATTTCCTCCAGTTCACAATAGGCTCTTGATTGTGCAATTTAGCATAGACCTTAACAATTCGAGAATCCGCAGGGTTTGCATTATCTTTCATGGCGGTATACATCTTCGCCCCCTCAATTTTATTACCTTGCTCAATAAATCCGATTGCGGCTGTGTAGTAATAGTTTGTGGCTTTATCCTTACGCGGCTGCCCCAAAATGGTTGAACTGTATATATCGCCCATATAACGACAGGCAAAGGGGTTCGATAACTTAGCAGGCACACTGAAGTATTTTTCTGCCAGTAAAAACTGTTCTCTGGCATAACGTCGATACACGGTCGCACTCAAAATGAAATCAGGATGTGTAATCACCGTGGCCTGGGTATCGTAGTAACGACCGCGCTCGAACGCAATTAAACCCCGATAATAGTTTGCTTGAACGTCGCCCTCTGCAGCTAATACGTCGAGCTTTTGCAAAATTTGCAAGGCTTCCTTGCTAAAACGCAGTACTTCATCCTCGGGCTCGACGCATTTGGGGTCGCGCACGCAGGCAATTGCTACCACCGTTTTGTTATAGGCACGGTTATACCGTCGATACAGCTTTTTTGCTTCGCTAGCGGGGCCTACAAAGGGCTCCGAACTCGGATTGGGCGATGCTGCTTTTTGGGATTTTGCGGGGGGATTCGCAGTCTGAGGCTTGCTCTCCGATGCGGCTACCGAACCGAAAATAAATGATCCAACAAGAAGGGCTAAGCCACATACTCTGAACAAGGCGCTACCTCGCTGACTTGTCCGAAGACGGGCTTACCTTAGGCGGTATTTCCATAGGTGGGGATTTTGGAGCATTGTCTTTTGATAAGAACTGGGCCGGAGCACGTAAATTGACCGGTATCTCTTGGGCTCCCTTGGGTATACCCTCAGGCAGTTTTTCCATTGGCCTTACCAGCGGCTTCTCTTCTTGCTTCGGTTTTTTATTCAGCACCGTAATGGAGATACGGCGATTAAGGGGGTCATTTAAATCCTCCGGATTGAGCGGTACCGTATTGGCAAAACCAATCACCTGAACTACTTTAGATGGGTCTAAACCGCCTGTAATTAACTCCCGACGCGCGACGTTGGCCCGCTCGGTTGATAACTCCCAGTTGGTATAGCCTGCTTCACCATTACCGTATTTTGTACCGTCGGTATGGCCCTCAATTCGAATCGGACTGGGGCTTGCTTGCAAGGATTTACCAATGATGCGTAATAGCCTACGAGCAGAAACGCTAGGGACTGAGCCCCCGCTACTGAATAAGGGCTTGCCTTTTTCATCAACCACCTGAATGCGCAAGCCTTCGGCATTGATGTCCATAAAGACTTGGCCTTTGGAGTTCTTTAACTCCGGGTCTGCATCAATCTTTTTCTGGATATCTTCTTTGACCAGCTCATTTTTGGTTTTATCTTTGCGGGCATTTTCGACATCGGTTACAGAAGAATCGCTAATTCGGCGTTGCTCGGTATCGGCATCGGCTCGCGACTCCTCACCAACCGTTTTGGTTATATTGTCGCCGCCGCCTTTAATAATGCGAGTCGCATCGCCCGAGCCTTGGCCACCAGACAATGACACGCGCAGGGGGTTTTGGAAGTAGGAGGAGATACCCGCTAAATCGCCGGCTGTAGTCGAACCCAGAACCCACATCAGCAGGAAAAAGGCCATCATGGCCGTTACGAAGTCAGCGTAAGCGATTTTCCAAGCGCCACCGTGATGCCCGTGACCGCCCTTCTTAACGCGCTTAATGACAATTATCGGCGCGTCGCTCTTAGCCATGCCGCTTACTTTCCTTTAACTGCTTTAGTACCCTCATCAAGCTCAGCAAATGAAGGGCGCTGGTAGCTAAAGAGTACTTTACGACCAAACTCCACAGCTGCCGCAGGAGGGAAATTATTTAAACTTGCTATCAGAATGGCCTTGACCGCCATGTAGGCACGGCTTTCGGCATCTGCTTTTTGCTCCATCACTTTGGCCACAGGGGAAACGAATGCATATGCCAACAAAATACCCAAGAAGGTTCCTACGAGCGCGGCGCCAATCAGTTTCCCCAATTCAGCAGGTGGCAAGCCAATCGAACCCATGGTGTGAACCACGCCCATCACGGCAGCCACAATACCGAATGCGGGCAAGCCATCGGCTACGTTGGTCACGCCATTGATTGGGATATGGGATTCGTTATGATGCACGTCAAGCTCTTGCTCCATCAAACTTTCGATTTGGATCACGTCCAATGATCCACCCAGCATCATGCGCAAATAGTCCGTAATGAAATCCACCAAATGGTGGTCTTTCAGAATATCGGGGTATTTTTCAAAGAGCGGACTTGATTCGGGCTCCTCGATATCTCCTTCCAGAGACATCAATCCATCCCGCTTGATCTTTTGCAAAATTTCAAACATAAGGCACAACAGATCTAAGGATTTTTGCTTTACATTTTTTGCAGTTTTAAATGCGCTCCCCAAAGCTGAAAACATTTTCTTCAGGTTAGTTGGGGTATTGGCAGCAATCATCGTTCCAACAGCCGCACCAACAATGGTTAACACCTCTGTCGGTTGCCACAAAACCATAATATTTCCGCCATGGAGGGCGTAGCCCCCCAAGGCACAAGCCATCGCAATAATCCACCCAATTGGGATATTCATACTTCTATATGCTCAGTTTTATAGTTTTGAAAATAAGTTACTTTGCTGCAGTCTAGCAAACATTGCCTGGGCAGCGTTTAACAAGGTTTGGGCTCTAGTATAAGATGCCGTTGCTGCGGCCATGTCTGTATCTAAAAGAACCGACTGGGAAGCCGCTAATTGGACCCCAAAAGCCGACATGGCCGTCTTAGCATTATCTACTTGAGCAGCAACCCCACCACTCCGCTGTACCGCCATGGTGAGCTGGTCAAAAGAGGTATTTAAGCCATCGGATACCTGAACAGCAGTTTGGGTCGTTAAGCCCGTATTTTGACCTTTTTCATCCAAATAAGTCACCAATTTCTGGATATTGAGGTACATCTGGCTATTTTCAGGATTCCTAAGGGTTCCTCCAGAACCAAATGCATCACTAAATTTGACCCCCGAATCCACCATCACATTGGGCTCGATCTGAACCTGATTGACGGTTTCTCCAAAGATCGGGTTGCCGGTTCCGTCCTTAGCGGTCATTTGTTGTTTCATGGCAATCAACATTTGCTCGGCTTGCACCTTTAATGCCTTGAAATTGCTTGGATTTAATGCCCCACTTTGCGATTGAACCAGGAGCTGCTTCAGGCTATTCATCTCATTGACCAGACTATCCATCTGCGTCTGCGCATTGGCATGGGAACTGGCTACAAAATTTTGATTTGACTTCAGCATGTCTAGGCGGGAAATATCAAAATCCAGGCGAACGCCCCGTGATACCGCATATGCATTGTCAGAAGCCTGAGCATATTGCTTTCCAGTTGTAATCTTCTTGTTCCAAGACATGGCTTCGGATAGGGCATTCTCCATTCCCTGCACGCCAGACTCCAATACTTGATTTGAACTAAATCGAACGGTCATTGCTATCTCCTCAGTTCATGATTGATAAAAGGGTTGAAAACATTTGATTTCCGGCTTGTAATACTTTAGTCGAGGCCGTATAAAGTTGCTGGTATCGTAATAAATTGGCTGCCTCTTCGTCTAAATTGACCCCAGAAACCGAGTCCCTTTGGGCTTTTAGATTGGCAAGCACGACCGAGTCAGCCTTTTGGCCATTTTTCCATATGGCGACTTGAACGCCCACTTCATTGACCAGATTCGAGATTGAGGTTCCAAACACAGCACTCATTTGCTGAGTGGCATTTGCTTTAGCGGAATCAATAAGCGGGGTATCACCATTATAGTAACTTGCAAAATTGGTTGGCGCCAAGGAAATAAAATTAGCTGCGGTTAATCCATAGTTCACCAAAGGATTGGACATACCGCTCACGTTAATCACTCGGGTATTAAGAGCATCAGCAATGTTCTCTGGAGAGTCCTCGGCTTTTACTAAGGTAATCGCCCGGGTATTTAAATAGCCCGCAATGGTTGCTGCGGAATCAGCTGCGCTACCCGCAATAGAAAACCGGATACCCATCTGATTAAAATCAAGGGTTTGACCTGCTACTACACCAGCGCCAACCGTAAGCGTTTGACTGCCGCCATTACTGCTAGTCAGGGTTACCTGGTTACCAACTGCAGTGAAGGTATATGTTCCGGATTGCACATTGTTTTGTACAACCATATTGGAAATAGTTTGCGTAATAGCACCGCCAACAGCGCCAACAGGTAGGGTCGCTGTATTTTTGATTACACTAGTTGTGCCGACTGCACTTAACGCTGGGCTAAAATTCTTCAGCTGCATGGTAATGCCCAGTTGATTAAAGTCAACTGTCTGAAGGCCTCCAGAAACACTAGTAATTAATGAAACGGTTTGATTCTTTCCGGAGCTATCCGCAATGTTTAGCTGATTCGTACCTACTTTAGTTAAGGTGTAATTACCCGCTAAGGTATTTGGACTGGCCGTTAAGGAGCTGATGCTCGTATATGTGCCGCTGCTAGTACCAACCTTTACTGCGCTATTGGACGAGATCGCATTACCCAAGCTGCTGTAGAGATCCAACAAATCATTTTCATTTGCAATGGTCGGTAGCTGCCCCGTTAAATCATTTGAGGCTAAGCTGGAATAGGTTTTATCATTCACCTTGAATCCGAATATTGCCAAGTTAGTCGCTGTACCTGGGGTCGTTTGAGCGGCGGTATTTGCCACTTTTACAAGTCCCATCGCGATTGTGTCTAAGCGCTTTTGAACCGCTGGCACGAAATTATTACTCAGCTCCAATAAAGCGCCAGCTTGCCCACCATCTAAACTTTGAACCGTAGTCAGAAAGCCTCTATCAGGTCCATTTTGTAAATTGAAAGTCAGGGCAACGCTTTTTTGATCCGCATTGATCGTAACCTTATTGGCAATCGACCGTTCCACGAGGGGCATACCAGCAACCAACTGAGTGGCTGTGCCATCAGAATTAATTAAACTTTGACCGCCAACCAATTTTTGCAGTTGACTTAATAAGCGGTCGCGCTCATCCAGCAAGTCTGCTGACGGGGCACTAACACCCGGACTATTTCCATCGATAATTTTTTGATTAATATTTGCCAGGGCTGGTAATACCGTGTTTATTTGTGCAACTGAGTCAGTCAACGCACTGCGTGCATCGCTTTGAATCTGACTTACGAGCGTGCTCATACCAGTCATGCGCTGAGCTACCTCTTTTGCGCTGCCAGTGATCGCTCCAGCCAATGCTTTATTGGTTGGGTCAGCAGCATACGCACCCATCGTATTAAAGAATTTACTAATCGCCGTATTTAAGCCAGTTGATTTATCCGCAACCAGACTGTCAATCGAATTCGTATATTGAACTAAGGTATCGGAGTAACTTGATTTTGACTGCTGAGTTAGTAGCTGCGAACCAATTAAAGACGAATAATGGCGTGTGAATCCACCAACCGCAAAACTAGAGCCATTGAGCATCAAGGAGTTGGGTGCCAATGAATCCATAATGGCATTGGCGTTTCGACGTGAATACCCCTCAACCGAAGTGCCCGCAACGTTCTGTGAAGTTGTCAAGATCCCCGCTTGGGCAATATTCAAGCCAGCCATTGCTGATTCGGTTATGGAATAGATTCCCATATTGGGCCTTTATTTATTTAGTTGCGCCAAGGAAGCCATCTGGCCTCTGCAGTGACTTGAGTGTTTCGGCCGAAATTGCAGTTTCTTTTGGCACATTTAATTCCTTTACGGCTATTTCACTATTTCCGATTAGTTTTCCTGCGTTGGCCTGCTGGATTAGCTGTTCCGCCATTTTTGTAGCAAAACCCATGCCTTTACCTTTAGATAGCATATCGGCCATATGGTCATCCATGATTTCAAGGTATGACTTGGATGCGCTACTTAGCTCTTCGGTTCCCCGTATATTGGTATTCCGAATGGTACTGAGCATTTGACGTATTAAAGTACGCTCAAACCCTTGAGCAGCTTTCTTTAACTTATCTTCATTTGATGTTTGCGCTGGCGCTGGACTAGTATTGGCAATAATCCGAGCGCTAGTTTGGTCAATCGATGGGGTGATGGCGTTAAAAGCACTCATTAAATGACCTCGAGCTCAGCCCTGAGTGCGCCTGCGGATTTAAGTGATTGCAATATCGAGATCAAATCTTGCGGTGTTGCACCCAGCATATTCAGCGCCTTTACCACCTGATCTAGGGATGCGCCCGGCGGCACCGAAATCAAACTATTTTCTCGACCGCTATCACTAATCGTTGCAGTGTCTTGCGATGCAATCGCAGTTTGTCCGCGGCTAAAAGGTAGGGGCTGACTCACTGTAGGGCTTTGCTGTATTTTCACTGTCAAGTTGCCGTGAGCCACTGCAGACGGCGATAATTGGACGGCTTGATTCATCACGACCGATCCGGAGCGTGAATTCAAAATGACCTTCGCAGGTCCTGGAACCATTTGTACGTCCAAGTCTTGCAATGCAGCCATGAATGCCGTTCTTTGCAGGGGCTCAACTGGAACGCGAACATTGAGTGATCGCGCATCAATCGGGAGCGCAGTACCCAAACCAAAGCGCCGTCCTATTGCCTCTGCCGTTTTTTGCATCAACGCAAAGTCTGCTCTGCGTAAATCGATCTGAATAAATTCATCTGCTAACAAGGAAGGGACTGCCCTTTCAATCAAGGCTCCCGCTGGAATACGGCCAGCATTGAGGTGGTTTATGGATGTTGCAGCACCTCCCGTTGCAGCCCGCGAACCGCCGATCACAACACTCCCCTGCCCTTGTGCATAAACTTGCCCGTCTGCCGCCTTTAAGGGGGTCATGACCAAAGTTCCGCCTTTAAGGCTTGTTGCATTTCCTAACGATGAGACTGTCACATCAATTTGCTGGCCTGGGCGTGCCAAGGCAGGAAAATCAGCGGTCACCATCACTGCAGCAGTATTACGTAGCTGAGTTTGACCGCCACCCTGCGGAATTGTGACGCCCAATACGCCGATCATCTGCAACACACTTTGCAGGGTAAATGGCGTCTGTGTCGTTTGATCACCCGTGCCATCCAAACCAACAACGAGTCCGTAACCAACCAATTGGTTGGAACGTTGCCCGGCGATATCAGCAAAATCTTTAATGCGATCAGCAAAGCATTGGGTTGAAATTGCACCAATGCAAAGCATAACTAATGCTTGCTTTTTGAGTTTGGAAAGAAGGTTCATCTTGGTCGCTATTAGAATGGTGCGAGTTTTAACATTAACCGAGTAAACCACCCAGCGCCCTGGGTATCGTCAGTGGCGCCGCGACCGCGGTATTCGATGCGGGCATCCGCAACCTGCTGGGATGACACTTGATTAAACACCAGTGTATTTGGATTGACTACCCCACCAAAGCGAATAATTTCTTCTTCGTTGCTAACGGCAACCTGCTTTTCACCAGCAACTACCAAATTTCCGTTGGACAGAATTTCAACCACCGTAACGGTAATGGTGCCCGCAAAAGTATTACTAGCTGCGCTAGCACCCGTTCCTTCGGTTTTAGTATCGCCAGATCCACCGAAGTTGGCGACGTTAGCAATACTGGTGTAAGGCCCGAACGGAGTGGAGCTGGTATTACCAAATTGGGAACTAGCATTTGCCTTTCGTGCGGCAGACATTCCCGAATTTTTTGCAGCACTGGTTGTTTCATTTAGCACAACCGTAAGCGTATCGCCGACATTGCGGGCTCGTCGATCCTCAAACAAAGGTCGATGGCTTACTGCACTGACATAAGGACCACCAGCATTAGCTGGATAAAGACTGCCCATATTGGCAGATGTTTCCTGAATGGGGCGTGGCCGCGCTGTTGACGGTGTGGTCAGCAAGGATGGGCGATCAGCACTGGCGCAGCCACCCAAAATAATGGCGCACATGCTTAAAACAGATAGTTTTTTGTAGGCTCTAAATAGAATCATCATTATTGACCCATATTGCTCACGCGTTGCAAGATTTGATCGGACGCAGTGACTGCGCGCGTATTAATTTCGTACGCACGTTGCGACGCAATCAGGTTGACGAGTTCTTCTGCTACGTTGACGTTCGACTGCTCGATGTAATACTGATTGGTTGTGCCCATACCATTGGAGCCGGCAATATTATTTTGCGCCGTGCCGGATGCTGGTGTGGGTATAAAATTACCGCCACCCAAGGCTTGTAAGCCCGCTGGATTGATGAAGTTAGCCATCGTAATTTGACCCGCCTGGATCGCATTGGTATTGCCTTGCAAAGTATATTGCACCAAGCCGGCCTGATTGATGGTGATCGATGTTGCAGTTGCCGGAATAACCCCGGCGCCGGCAACAACGTTACCTGCCGCCGTGACGATCTGGCCGGTCGCACTCTTACTAAATTGACCGTTTCGGGTATAAGCCAAGGTTCCGTCTGCCAATTGGATCTGAAAAAATCCATTTCCCTGTATGGCAACGTCTAACTGGTTTCCGGTTTGGAGTAAACCGCCTTGAAGGTTATTGCGTTCCGTTGATGTAACCGCAGCACCAGCACCAATTTGTAAGCCGGTTGGTAATAAATTTTGCGCATTAGCTGCTGAGCCTGCCGAACGTATTGTGGTGTAGAGCAAATCCTGGAACATCGGCTGCACACGCTTGAATGCGGTAGTTGATGAATTCGCTAGGTTATTGGTGATGACGTCCAAGTTGAACTGCTGCGCGTCCATGCCTGTTTTTGAGATCCATAAGGAACGTATCATTATCTATTTTCTCGTGTTATGAATGTAAATTAGAACCGTGTGAGGGATAGCAAGCTGGTTGCTGTTCTTGCATTCTGGTCTGCAAATGTAATAGACCGGCTGTTCAAGTCAAACATCCGACTCTGATCAATCATTTGCACCATGGCTAAAGTTGGGTTGTTATTGCTCATTTCAAAAGCGCCCTGCACAACTCTGACGGCTGGATCGGCCGCAGCCTGTTGCCCTGGCAGATCAAAGAGGCCATCTGCAGCCCTGACGAGATCATTGCTATTGGGATTGACTAATTTAAGTTTGCCAGCCTGATTTAAAAATTGGGTTCCTGGCAATTGCGTAAATACGGCGCCGTCCTCGGCGATTTGAACAATGGCACCAATTGGAATCGTAATGTTTCCGCCTGAACCTACAACCGGTATATCTTTACCTATCATCAACATACCCTGCTCATTCACCATAAACTTACCTGCTCTGGTGTACGCCTCTTGACCATCTGGACGACGCACCGTAAACATACCTTCGCCCTTAATGGCGACATCTAAGGCATTACCTGTGGTTTGCAACGCACCTTGAGTGAAATTGCTCCCTGGTGTTGTTTCTACGGCGAACACCCGAGTATCAGCACCGTTACCGGTAAAGGGTACACCATCGCCCTTCAGCGGCACCGCACGGAAAGCGCTGATTACCTCTCGAAAACCCGGCGTTAAGGAATTCGCCAGATTATTCGAAGTAACTGCCAGCTGCTGCGTCGCAGCGGTAGCACCGGTCATCGAGGTGTAGGCGTAACGATTAATCATGTATTAGACATTTACTTAAATTTAACGACCAATATTGATGGCTTCATCAATCAAGGTTGATGCCATTACCTTGGTTGCTTGTGAGACTGCGGAGTATTGGCGCTGAAGTACCATCAGCTTGACTAACTCATTGGTTAAATCTACGTTGGATTGCTCTAACGCTTTGGAGCGTATCGCGCCTAACATGCCGTCACCTGGAAAGCTCAGTAGTGACTCGCCTGATGCCGAGGAGGCCTCAAATGTATTATTTCCATTGGGAATTAACCCCTCAAAATTATTAAAGTAGGCCAATACCACCTGCCCTTTCACAACCGAACTGCCATTGTCGTATTGCGCTAACAATCTTCCACTTGAATCTACGTTAAAGCTTGTTAACTGTGCGGTAGCGAAACCATCCTGCGTATTTTTATAGGTCTGGGCTGCCGATGAATACCCAGTCATATCATTCATATTCAATGTAAATTGGACAATACCGCCATTTGCAGTTGTTCCGTACAGGGATTGACCCACTACTGCTTTTCCGATACTTGCGTCAATTTTTAATTGGGTCGAAAATTGTGGCTTTCCAAAACCATCTCTAGCTAAAGAGTCAATATTTTTACCGGATACAAATGCGACTGTTCCAAGGGAATGCTGCTCAATAAGACCCGATGGTGCAAGCGTTATGTTTGTGTTCATAACCCTCGCATCGCTAGATACCGGAACACCGTCCAGGGTTGCATAAACCTGAAAACGGTCGGCAGACATTTTATAGCCACCATCTTTGTATATAACCGCAATATTGGTTCCGTCTCTGAGGCGAAGGTTAAACGTATTGCCATTCGTTGCTGGGGTTGTAAAGTTGCCTGTTAACTGGGTCATCACTACGCCCGACAAGGTTTGGACTGGCTCTCCCCCGGTTACCGGTCCCAGAGCTGCCGTCGTTGCAATCCGATGCGCATTTCGAGCTGCCGCACTCAGATCGCCTTGCTCATTAGCAGGCGCAGCACCTGCGATTGGCTGCCTTGGATTGAATGTGATCGTACTGGCATCCACCACCGTAAGGTTTACATCTTGACCGCTTACCTTTTTATAATACGTTGTTAAGGTCTTAGCCATGCCCTTATCATCAAATACCGTTTGGGATGTAGCCTGACTATAGCTAGTAGGTAAATCCGGTTTGAACGCTGTGCCTGCTAGCGAATTGACGCGGTTATCTATATTTAGTTCGATTGTGGAGTTTTTTGTAGCTTGTTGCCCCAAAGGAGTTTGATCCAAAGTAAGAACTGATTTGCTAGTTGATAATATTTGCCCTGCGGAATCTGCTGGGTATCCCACCAAAAATAATCCGTTTTGGCTGACAATCCGATTTTGATTATCTACGCCAAATTGACCATTTCGGGTGTACTGAAATTTAGTTGGGTTTTCTGTTGGCACGCTTCCATCCACCGTCTTTGCCAACATAAACATCCCTGGCCCAGTTATTGCCATATCCAAGGGATTTTGTGAGCCCACCACCGTACCGTAATTGGCAGTTCTTCTAATGGCCATTCTATAGGCGCCCATACCCGCTCTGTCTACCGACTGGGGATCTTGCGCTCTAAAAAATTGGTCGGCAAAAACATACTCGCCCGATTTGTAGCCAATGGTTTGGGCATTTGCAATATTGTTACTGGTGACGTCAATTGCTTCTGCCGCTGACATGAGCCCTGATAATCCGATTCCATATGCCATTTTTATTCCCTTTTTTCTTACTTTGTTTGTCTTGTTTAATAATTTTTCTTACTGATCTTTTCTTTTATTCTCTAAATTAGCTGATCCATTGCTGCACTTCTGAAGATGCAATGGTTCTACCGTCTAATAAATTCAGAATGGCATCGCCATTTGTACCCTTGGTAACCGAGGCGACAGGAGATGCAACGTATGCGCTTGGGTTTTCATTGGCATTTTCTGCATTAGTTCCAACCAGGCTGAGGTAATACATTCCAGCCGGGGCCGCACTACCATCCGCGGCCTGACCGTTCCAAATGAAATTAGTCATGCCCGTATTAACATTACCCAAGTCAACACTATTGACGGTATTGCCGCTGGCATCCTTAATGGTTGCGACAACCGATTTCAGAGGGTTGGCCGCGTTAGCGCCTAACATTACCTCGTTGGTTCCATCAAATGCGATCCCATTACCTGCAACCGCTGGGCTGTGGCCAATTAGGGCAGCCTGATTCATGAAATTCACGCTTTGCATTTGTGACAGCATGGCAGTCATGGACGTATTCATGTTGGCCATGCTGCTCACCATATTGAGTTGCGACATTTGTGCAGTCATGGTGGAGGCATCCATCGGCGCCATTGGATCTTGATTCTTGATCTGTGCAATCAGTAATTTCAAAAAATCCTGCGTTTGCTCTGTTGCAGTCTTTGGTGCTGTAGATGCCTCAGCCGGTTTATTGACCGCTGCCGGATCGTAGGTCCGTATGCCGTTTAATGGATTATTAATTGCCATGATTTCCTCTTATGCTTTTTGCGCACTCTTAATTAATTACTTACCCATATCGAGGGTTTTTAACATCAACACTCGCGATACATTCATTGCTTCCACATTCATTTGATATGACCGTGATGCCGAAATCATGTTCACCATTTCTTCGACAGGGTTGACATTGGGCATTTCGACATAACCTGCGTTATTTGCTTTGGGATGCCCCGGGCGATACTCCAGACGCAAGGGGGCATCGCTTTCTAAAATCCTGCTCACCTCGACTCCAGATCCAGCAGAGCCGGGCTGTGTAACTGCCTTAAACTCCACTTGCCGGGCGCGGTAGGGTCGCCCGTCAGGGCCCGACATACTCTCTGCGTTCGCAATGTTGGATGCGGTGACATTTAGGCGCATGGCCTGAGCAGTCATGCCAGTTGAACCAATATTAAATGTGCCTAGTAAGCTCATGAGGGTTGTCCTGTAATGGCTGACATGCGTGACTTGATTGTGCTTCCAAAGCGATTAATCGCAAACTCCGTTAATACCGAGTTTTTAGTAAATTCAGCGAGCTCGACATCGGCATCCACCGTATTGCCGTCCATCGACGGCTGGCTTGGAATGCGGTAGAGCAAACGGGGGTCGTCTTGAGTTACTTTTCCAGGAATATGTGCCTTGTGGGTTGTCGCCATGCTAACTGAACTCGAAGTAGCCTTACCTTCCAATTGGGCCTTGAGCACATCGGCAAACTGGATGTCCCTTGACTTAAAGCCAGGGGTATCGGAGTTCGCCAAATTGTTCCCAAGCACTTGCTGACGATAGGTACGCAGTTTGAGCGTATTCTCAGCAAAAGCCAATGAGTCGTATTGCGGCACAGCGTTCATTTCATCTCCACCCGTTATGGGACTGCATATCCTGAGGAGAAAATCCTCAAATAGAACCATGCAAGTACTGTGCCAGTTTTGGATTACGATTTAAATTAGTGATCACTAACTTTTTTATATGCTCGCCCCACTGCTGGACTTGCATGCAAAGCCGGGTGGATTAATGCGAAAACCCCCATTTAGAGGGGGTTTTTAGTAAAAGCGGCAAATATTGCCGCTTTTATGAAACTACGCGCCTGGATTTGGCATCTTTTTCCAAACCCAGCTAACTTACTTGCTAGTCGATTCCTTGACTATACGATCTCCCTTGGGCTGAAGGGGGCGCGCATTCATGGGATAGATCCGATCGAAGTTTTTAACTTGCTCTTCGCTCACATAGATCGGGGTTTTCATGACGTAGCGCAAGACATTCTCGGTGCATGGGGGTGTTGAAAGCGATCCCATGTAGGTGAAATAACCCCTATTGGCCGGCAAGAGTTGGTTTACGTCAATCGTTACTCCTGGGGTCTCTACCTTGCCTTTCACCAGCGGAACATGATTCCAAAGGGTTTGAATCAGGGCATTTCCCTTCACCTCCTCATTACCCCACAGATATCTTCGAGTGGTGGCGGGGGGTTTTGTCGTCATCAATATACTCACTTCCAGCAGGTCGCCGTCATGGTGCTGATGCACTAAATGCGCCACCATATCGGTCCGCTCGCCATTAATGGCCTCTTCGCTCGGCTTATGAAAGTGAAACTCCACGAGCCGGTACTGACGCCCTTCGGCAATCACGTTACTGCCTTCGCCGTAATTCACCATCACGGTGTAGCCGTTATCCACGATCGATAGTGGGGATGGCCGATAGAGAAACTCCAACGGGGTCATCTGTGCTTTTACAGCCCGATCGACATTAATGTTGATCGGGGACTGGTTTTTGCCTTTCATACACGCGAGGTTTTCTTTACTGAGATTGCCCCAATTCTCGGGTCCGCCAGGGCCATCCATATAAGACCACTGAATCACCTCAGTAAGCTCTATTTCAACTGGCTTAGCCGCCGCCTTCGCTTCCTTTGCTTCCTTTGGTTTAGCTTCTGCCTTCGCTTCAGGCTTTACCTGTGTTGGGGGCTTGCCGGCTGGAAGGTCGCTGGTCCGGATCACAATATCCCCAGAGCCTTTATTGATCTTATTTAGCAATGCTTTGCTCAGGTCATCATCACTCGGACCTGACGCAGCAGCCGCTTTGGGCTTTGCACTGGCTGCCGCAGGCGCATCGTTCGCAAGGGCGCTGTTCACCATCATGCAAGACAGTGCTATGACCAGTAAGGAGCGGGGTAATTGGATAGGTATCTTCATGGTAATAGTAACGGCTATTTTAAGAATGCTGTTTATATTGCTATATAAATCAGGGCATTGTGGTGGCCTAGATCGGTGTTTATGGAGTCGCTCGCTTGGGGGCAGCCTTTTTTGCCGGGGCTCCAGCGGGCAAATCCGCACCGGCATTTCCAATTCTAGGCAGAACATCAATCACTGGCTTTTTACTGCGCGTGAACATCCAATCGCACTTCATTAGCCCAGCAGCATCTTGATGATTCTCGAGCGGGGTGGACTGCTTTAAGGCCACTTCCAGCGCAGCATCGGTTGGGGGCGGAGTCAAGTCATTGCTTGTTGCCCACCTTAAAAAACGCTGGTACGGACCCAGTTTAGGTAATGCTCCAGGATCGGCATAAAAGTTTGCGCTGCAGATTTGCAAACGCCGCTCAATTTCACTGGCGGGTAGGTAGTAGCCTTCGACCAATAAGGAAGCTACCCTTAAATTGCAACGGGCCCAAGCGGCCATTTCGATCTTGGAGCCGACAGTGCTTTTTCCATCCGGCTTTTCCGACAATAGCGAATTCACTTCGCACTGCATCCGTTGACCGCGAATCTGCAAGCGTTGACAAATCGCTTGGCCATTTTCAGCATATGGGTCGTTATCTGCAGTTGGCGGAAAAGGAAACTTGGTCTCGCAATCTGCCGGGCCCACTGGCGCCTGTCCAAGCGAATTCTGCGTAATCCGTGCAGCCTCTTCCGCAGTCTGGGTTGGGGTGCTGACACTCTCAGGACCTACGGAGATGGTGAGCGTTTGTTGGGTAAGGCCGACAGAACTGACCGCCGATAAGCACAAACCCAGTAATAGACTAAATACCAATTTATTTTGCATTGGGGATCTCCACGCCTTGGCGCATCAATTGCAGGGGGTTTTCGAGCGAGCGCTCCAATACCGCCTTTAAATCTGGCAGGATCATGAATATAACCAAAAAGGCCAAGGGAATGCTCACCGCAAAACCAACCGAAAACAAATTCATTTGGGGGCTGGTTCTGCTCAAAAAAGCCTGTATTAAATTAAACATCATATAGACCAATAGTACTGGCATGGACAATATTAATCCCAGACGAAACGTAGCGGAAACCAAATCCAAAATTCCCTTAGACGACCAGGCGTCGGGCCAAGTGCCAACTGGAATTGTTTTAAAACTAGACAAGATAATTTCTAACACGACCAGATGCAAATTCATCGAAAAGGCCAAGGCAATTGCCGTTAAGCCCAGAAATTGACCGACTAAACCCGAATCGAGGGCCGGATCTCGAAATGCAGTCGAAGCAAAACTAAATCCAGCCTGAAAGGAGAGTACCTCCGCTGCAATATCGACCACCATAAAACCAATGCGGATGATAAAACCCATAAATGCACCAATGCATAACTCAATCACCGAGGCAAAAAAAGTAATGCTACCGGGATTGGGAATCAACCCAGAGGCAATGACAGGCATCATGTAGGCTGCAAACGCGAGCGCCACCATCAATCGGAGTCGCATGGGCAGGGCCCGAAATGCAAAGAGTGGCATGGTTAGGAAAAGACCGAACAAGCGCATAGAGGCAAACATGAAAATGGCCATGTACTGCTCAATTTGAAGACCGGTAATGGTCAACATAATTTAGTTTACCAAGCCCGGTATACGAGCAAAGAGCTCTCTCATGTAGTCGGTGAACAAAACCAAGGTCACGGGACCGACGAGAACAACAACCAGACCAAACACGATCAGTTTAGGTACGAATGCGACTGTCGACTCGTTCACGGAAGTTGCGGCTTGCAAAATACCAATCACCAAACCAACAATTAATAAGGCCATCAAAATAGGTCCGGCCAACACCGCCGCCATTCTTAAGGCTTGATAAACCAATTCGATAATGACCCCGGTTTCCATGGCGGCTAATTAATGTAACTCTGAACTAGCGAGGTGGCGAGAAGCGCCCAACCGTCGGCCAATGCAAACACAATCAGCTTAAGGGGTAAGGAAAACATCATCGGCGAGACCATCACCATACCCAGCGAAGTTAAGATACTGGCAACCGCAAAGTCAATGACCAAAAAGGGAAGGTAGATCACAAACCCAATCAAGAACCCCGTTTTGATTTCTGAAATGGCAAAGGCAGGAATCAACACCGTAAATGGCACATCCTCGCGCGTATCAATGTTTTGACCGTACATTTTGGCAAACAGATTCAGGTCATCCCTACGGGTTTGCTTCAGCATAAATTCTTTTAAAGGCTTGGCGCCAACCTCTACTGCTTCAGGGAAAGCCATCTTGCCGGCAGAGTACGGCTGGTATGCATTCTTATAAATAGAGTCAAACACGGGGTTCATGATGAACAGGGTCAAGAAAAATGACAGTCCGATCAAGACAATATTGGGAGGCATCGTTGTCAAACCCAAGGCCTGACGCAACAAAGAAAACACAATCAAAATCCGCGTGAAGCTCGTCATCAAGACCAAGGCGGCCGGTAAGAAACTGAGCGAGGTCAGTGCAATGATGGTTTCAACAGGAACGGCATAACTCGTGCCACCAGCGCCTGACTTGGCAGTGACTAGGGGCAAGGTCTGGCTCCACACCGCTAATGGAAACAGCCCTAGGAGGGCTGTCAGACCAATCGAGTACCAAAATATTTTTTGCTTCATCCCAATTTTCGTTTCACAAACTGGCGCAAATTATTTGCAAAATCAACGCTTGCCGCTTGGGGTTTCAAATTAGCCACGTCTTCGGGATCAAGCTCCGTAATCAAGGTAATCTGACTGGGGGTGTGGC